>CALEDW010000210.1 GCA_937949585.1 uncultured Acidimicrobiia bacterium | reverse complement strand
CCCGGCTCGCCGACGCCCTGGGCGGGCGGGCCGTCCCCCCCGGGCTCGCCGGCCTGGCGGAACGGGTGGCGGGGCGGGACGGGCCGGTGGTGGTGATCGCCGGCCGGCGCCTCGCCGAACGGCCCGACGACGTGGTCGCCGCCGTCGGCGCGCTCGTCGAGGGCTGCGACGCCCGGGTGCTGCCGGCGCTGCGGCGGGGCAACGTGCGGGGCGCCATCGAGATGGGCCTGAGCCCCGGGGTGCTGCCGGGCGGGATCCCGCTCGACGCGCCGGCGTCGCTGCCGTGGGCCCGCCGCCCCTCGGCGCCGGGGCTGGAGGCCGCCGGCATCCTCGCCGCCGGGCGCGACGGCCGCCTCGGGGCGCTGCTGCTGCTCGGCGCCGACCCGCTCGGCGACGTCCCCGACCGGGCGCTCGCCGAGGCCGGGCTGGCCGGCGCCGGGTTCGTCGTCGCCGTCGACGCGTTCGCCACCACCTCCAACGCCCGCGCCGACGTGCTGCTGCCGGCGGCGGTCTGGGGTGAGAAGGCCGGCACCGTCACCAACGTCGAGGGGCGATGGCAGCCGCTGCACCGGCTCGTCACCCCTCCCGGCACGGCGATGCCCGACTGGCGGATCGCCGTGGAGCTCGCGGAGCGCCTCGGCACCGAGTTCGACCTGGCCACCGAGGCCGAGGTCCTCGCAGAGATCGCCTCCGCCGGCTACGGCGACGCCCTCGGGGCGGTCGGCGACGCCCCCGACGGCGTCCTGCCCGACCCGCCTCCCGGCCGGTCGGCCTTCACCGCCCCCATCGGAGCCGCGAGCCGGGGCACACCGCCCCGCGACGCCTACGCTCTGCGCCTCGTGACGCCCCGCCACCTCTACGACGCCGGGATCGGCGTCCAGGCGTCACCGTCCCTCGCCCGTCTCGCGCCGACCACCACGACCGCGGGGCTGGCGCCCCGCGACCGGGACCGGCTCGGGGTGCGCGACGGCGACCGGGTGCGGATCCGCAGCGCCGTCGGCAGCCTCACCCTGCCCGTGCGCACCGAAGCCGGTGTCGCCGAGGGGACGGTGGTGGTGCCCTGGGGCGTCGAGGACACGGAGGGTCCGGGGGTGCTGATCTCGGCTGCGGCGCCGGTCACCGAGGTGGTCGTCGACGTCGTCCCCGAGGCACGGTGATGGTCCTCGGGGCCGACCCGCTCTTGGCCGACGGCGTCGACGGCACGGTGCTGCTGATCGTCGTCGGCAAGACCGTGGCCACGTTCGCGCTGCTGCTCCTGCTCGTCCTCTTCTACATCTGGTTCATGCGCAAGGTCATCGCCGACATGCAGAACCGGATCGGGCCCGACCAGGCCGGCCCCTACGGGGTGCTCCAGACCCTGGCCGACGGCATCAAGCTCTTCTTCAAGGAACCGTCGATCCCCGACCGCGCCGACCGGACGCTCTTCCGGCTCGCTCCCTACCTCGCCGCGGTCCCCGCGTTCCTGGCCTTCTCGATCGTGCCGATCGGCGGCGAGGTGAGCATCGCCGGCCACCGCACCTACCTGCAGCTGGTGGAGGTGCCGGTCGGGATCCTCGTCCTGCTGGCCTGCTCGGGGATCGGCCTGTACGGGGTGATGCTCGCCGGCTGGGCGAGCGGGTCGAAGTACCCGCTCATCGGGGCGGTGCGGGCCTCCGCCCAGATGCTGTCCTACGAGGCGGCCTTCAGCCTGGCCATCGTGGGGGCGCTCGTGCAGGCCGGGTCCCTCTCGACCCGCGACATCGTCGACGCGCAGGCCTGGCAGGGGCCTGCCTCGCCGTTCACCGACTGGTTCGCGGTCCCCGCGCTGGTGGCGTTCGTGATCTTCCTCATCGCCGCGATCGCCGAGACGAACCACCCGCCGTTCGACCTCGTGGAGGCCGAGCAGGAGCTCGTGGGGGGGTTCAACACCGAGTACACCGGGATCCGGTTCGCGATCTTCTACCTCGCCGAGTTCATGAACCTCATCACGATGTGCGCGATCGCGGTGACGCTGTTCCTCGGCGGGCCCTCCGGCCCGGGGTTCGGGTTCCTGGCCTCCGACCACCCGCTCAACACCTGGGTGATGCCGCCGGTCTGGTTCTTCGTCAAGTTGGGGTTCCTCCTCTACGGGACGGTGTGGCTGCGGGCCTCGCTGCCCCGCCTGCGCTACGACCAGCTCATGAACCTCGGGTGGAAGTGGCTCATCGAGCTGGCGTTCCTGTGGGTCGCCGCCTCCGGGGTGATCGTCGTCGCCCGGGAGCAGGGTTGGAACCGCCTGGTGGTCGTCCCGGCGGTCGCGGTCGGGTTCCTCGCCGTCCTCGGGGCGCTGCGGGCCTGCTTCCCCCGGCCCGACGAGGCCGAGGAGTGGGCCTGATGGGCCGCTTCTCCGGGTTCGGGGTGACGCTGCGGCAGGTGTTCCGGCCGCGGGTCACCGAACGGTTCCCCGGGGAGCTCTCGCCGCCACCGCCTCGCCTGCACGGCCGCCACGTCCTCGGGCGCTACCCGGACGGTATGGAGAAGTGCATCGGCTGCGAGCTGTGCGCCGGCGTCTGTCCCGCCCGCTGCATCCACGTGCGGGGGGCCGACAACCCGCCCGACGCCCCCGTGGCCCCCGGCGAGCGCTACGGGTTCGTGTACGAGATCAACTACCTGCGCTGCATCCACTGCGACCTGTGCGTCGAGGCCTGCCCCACCGAGGCGATCACCGAGACGAAGCTGTTCGCGTTCTCCTTCACGCGCCGGGCCGATGCCATCTACACGAAAGAGGAACTGCTGGTCGACGACGACGGCCGGGCCCGGCGCCTCCCGTGGGAGCTGTGGTCCGACGACCTCGACGCACACACCGGGGCCTGGATGCGGGCCACCTCCCCCGGGGGCGACGCGTCGTACGAGGGGCGGGTGCTCTGGTCGGCCGACCTCGGCTTCGGGCACCGCCCCCCGGAGCAGGGCCAGCGGCGCCGTGGCACCGCGGGAGACGACGTCGGGGACGGGGAGGCCGAGGCCCCCGCGCCGGCCGCCGAGGAGCGCTGATGGTCGAGCTGGTGCTCTTCGTCCTCGCCGCCGCCGTCACCCTCGGCGGCGCGCTCGGGGTGATCATCGCCCGCAACCCCGTCCACGCGGCGCTGCACCTCGTGGCCGTGCTCGTGGCGGTGGCCGTGTTCTTCGTCATGCAGCAGGCCCCGCTGCTGGCCGCGGTCCAGGTGATCGTCTACGCCAGCGCGGTGGTGGTGCTGTTCCTGTTCGTGATCATGCTGCTCGGCATCGACCGCCGGGAGTCGCTCACCGAGCCGCTCCGCCACCAGCGGCCGCTGGCGATCGCCGTCGCCGTGGCCCTGACCATCGAGGTGGCGGTGCTGGCCGGGCACACCTGGACCACCGGCGCCCGCACCCAGCAGGGCACGCTCTCGGGCGGCGCGGTGGAGGTGCTCGCCGAGAACGTGTTCACGCGCTACCTCTGGCCGTTCGAGGTGCTGGCCGTGCTGCTCGTCGTGGCCGTGGTCGGGGGCGTCACGCTGGCCCGCCACTCGGGCGAACCGGCGGGGGCCGACGACCTCGGCGAGGGGCGCGCTGCGCCGGAGCCGGGCGAGGTGCCGGGACCATGAGGGTCACCGACACCTGGTACCTCGTCGTCGGCGCACTCCTCTTCAGCGTCGGGGCGGCCGGGGTGCTGCTGCGGCGCAACGTGCTCGTGATCCTCATGTGCATCGAGCTGATGCTCAACGCGGCCAACCTGTCCTTCGTCACCTTCGCCCGCCGCCTCGACGACGTCACCGGGCAGGTGGCCGTGTTCTTCGTGCTCGTGGTGGCCGCGGCCGAGGTGGCGGTCGGTCTCGCCATCGTGGTGGCCATCTTCCGTCAGCGTCGACGGGGGGCCACCGCCGACGACGTCTCGCTGCTGAGGGGCTGAGCGTGCCGGAGGCGATCCCGACCCGATGAACGCGCGCGACGTGCTCGATCTGGCCTGGCTGATCCCCGTCCTGCCGCTGGCGGGAGCGGCACTGCTCTTCTGCTTCGGCCGGCGCCTCGGCGAACCGGCCGCGGGCTGGGTGGCCACCGGCGCCCTGGCCGGCGCGTTCGCGCTCAGCGTCGCCTGCCTCGTGGCGCTGGTCGGCCTCGAGGGGCCTGAGCGCAGCCACCTGGTGCGCGGCCACGATTGGATCGGCATCGGCGGGTTCCGGTCCGGCGTCGGGTTCCTCGTCGACCCGCTGTCGATCACCTGGGCCCTGCTCGTCACCGGGGTCGGGTCGCTCATCCACCTGTACGCCGTGGGCTACATGCACGGTGACGCCCGCTACGGGAGGTTCTTCGCCACCTTCAACCTGTTCGCGGCGGCGATGCTGGTGCTGGTCCTCGCCGACAACTTCCTGCTCGCGTTCGTCGGCTGGGAGGGCGTGGGACTGTGCTCCTACCTGCTCATCGGTCACTGGTCCGAGCGTCCCCGGGCGGCGACGGCCGGCGTGAAGGCGTTCGTCACCAACCGGGTCGGCGACGCCGGGTTCCTGGTGGCGATGTTCCTCATCTTCGGGGCGCTGGGATCCCTCGACTACGCGGTCATGCGGGAAGGTGCGGCGCAGCTGCCCGCCGAGACGGCCACCGCCGTCGCCCTGGCGCTGTTCCTGGCCTGCATGGGCAAGAGCGCGCAGATCCTGCTGCACCTGTGGCTGCCCGACGCCATGGAGGGCCCGACCCCGGTGTCGGCGCTCATCCACGCCGCCACGATGGTGACCGCCGGCGTGTACCTGGTGTGCCGTGCCCACCCGTTCTTCGACCGGCACGCCGCCGCCGGCGACGTGGTGGCGCTGGTCGGCGCGCTCACCGCCCTGCTCGCCGGCACCGCCGCGCTCGTCCAGGTCGACGTGAAGCGGGTCCTGGCCTACTCCACGATCAGTCAGCTCGGCTACATGTTCCTCGCCGCCGGGGTGGGGGCCTACGCCGCGGCCGTGTTCTTCGTCGTGGTGCACGCGCTCTACAAGGCCGCGCTGTTCCTCGGGGCCGGCACGGTGATCCACGCCACCGGCGACACCCAGGACCTGCGGCTCATGGGCGGGCTGCGCCGGTACCTCCCGCTCACCGCCGCCGGCTTCGTGGCCTCGTGGCTGGCGCTGGTCGGCGTTCCCCCTCTCTCGGGGTTCTGGGCCAAGGACGAGGTGCTGGCCAAGGCGCTGTTCGCCGGTGAGCCGCTCGTGTTCGGCATCGGCCTGGCGGCCGTGTTCACCACCGGGCTGTACCTCACCCGCGAGGCGCTGCTGGTGTTCTTCGGGAACGAGCGGTTCCGCCGGCCGGCCGGCGTCCCGGCCCCCGCCCACGACCCGACGGTGTCGCCGACGGTGGACTACGGCACCCCGCCCGGCCCCCCGCCGCTCGACGGCGACCCGCACGAGCCGGGACCGGTCATGACGCTGCCGGTCCTCGTCCTGGGGGTCGGCGCCGTCGTCGGCGGGCTCCTCAACCTCCCCTTCCGGCGCCTGGAGGTCCTCACCCACTGGCTGGAGCCGGCCTTCGAGGGCGTCGAAGAGATCACGGCCCCGAGCTTCGCGGCCGCCGCGGCCGTCTCGGTGGTCTCGGTGACCGTCGCGGCCCTCGCCCTGGCCCTGGCCTGGCGCCTGTACCGGCGGGGCCTGCCCGAGGTCTCGGTCGATCCCCTCGACGTGCGCCTCGGGCCGCTCGGCCGGTGCTTCGGCCACGCCTGGTACTACGACGAGGCGGTCACTGCCTTCGTCGGCGGCCCGGCCCGGCGGGCCGCCGAGCGCCTCGACCGGGCCGTCGACGCCGGGGGGATCGACCGGGCCGTCGGTGCGGTGGCGGCCGGCGTGGTCCGGGCCGGCGCCGCGATGCGGGCCCTGCAGAGCGGGTTCCTGCGTCGCTACGCGCTGGGCGTGCTCGCCGGGACCGTCGCCCTCCTCGGGTACGCGATCCTGCGGGCGGGCGCGGGATGAGCGACTTCCCGGTGCTGAGCGCACTCATCGCCGTCCCGTTCCTCGGTGCCGCCGCCACGCTGTGGGTGCCGGAGCAGCGGGCCGAGGCGGCCCGGGCGGTGGGGTACCTCACGACCACCCTCACGCTCGGCCTCGCCGGCCTGCTGGTCTGGGACTTCCGGGCCGGCGTCGGCGGCTTCCAGTTCGTCGAGGAGCACCGCCTGTCGTCGACCCTGGGGGTGTCGTGGATCGTCGGGGTCGACGGGTACAGCGTGTTCCTGGTGGCGGTCACCGCCTTGCTGTTCCTCCTCGGTCTCGTGGCCTCCGAGACGGTGACCGATCGGGCCAAGGCCTACACGTTCTGGTTCCTGCTGCTCGAGGGCACGATCATCGGGGTGTTCTGCTCCCTCGACCTCATCTCGTTCTTCGTGTTCTGGGAGTTGATGCTGGTCCCGATGTGGTTCCTCATCGCCGGGTGGGGCTCGGCGGCCCGCCGGTACGCGGCGATGAAGTTCTTCCTGTACACGGCCACCGGATCGGCCTTCCTCCTCGCCGCCATCCTCGCCCTCGGGTTCCTGCACCGGGCCGACGTGGGCGAGCTCACCTTCGACCTGCGGGCCCTGGCCGCCTGGGACGGCCCTCCACCGGGCACCGCCCGGTGGCTGTTCGCCGGCTTCATGGTCGCCTTCGCGGTCAAGGCGCCGATCTGGCCGCTGCACACCTGGCTGCCCGACGTGCACACCGAGGCGCCGACTGCCGGTTCGGTGATCCTGGCCGGCGTGATCATCAAGATGGGCACCTACGGGATCCTCCGGTTCTGCTTCGACCTGTTCCCCGGCGCCGCGGTGGACGCAGCGCCGATCATGCTCACGCTGGCGGTGGTCGGCATCCTCTACGGGTCGGTGGTCGCCGCGATGCAGCGCGACGCCAAACGGGTCATCGCCTACTCATCGGTCGCGCACATGGGCTTCGTCGTTCTGGGGCTGTTCTCCCTCACGGTCATCGGCGTCGGCGGGGCGACCTTCACCATGCTCAGCCACCCGCTCACCACCGGGTCGCTGTTCCTGGTGATCGGGATGCTCTACGAGCGGCGGCACAGCCGGCTCATCGACGACTTCGGCGGGGTGGCCACGGTGGCGCCGCTGCTCACCGGCGCGTTCCTCGTGGCGACCTTCGCCGGGATCGGCCTGCCCGGCCTGTCGGGCTTCGTCGGCGAGTTCCTCTCCCTGCTGGGGGCGTTCCTGGCCCACCGCTGGTGGGGCGTCGCGGCCACGGCCGGGGTGATCCTCGCCGCCGTCTCCATGCTGTGGATGGTGCGGCGCATGTTCGGCGGCCCGCCCCGGGGGCCCGTCGCCTCCTTCACCGACCTCTCGTGGCGGGAGGCCGCGACCGTCGTGCCGCTGCTGGCCCTGAGCCTGTTCCTCGGGGTCCACCCCCGCCCCGTGCTGCAGCGCATCGAGCCGACGGCGGCCCGCACCATCGAGCGCCTCACCGAACGGACCGGCCGTCGCCCGCCCGCCGCCGACCGGGCCCGCGCCCACCACCGCCCGGCCGCGGCCGGGCGGGTGCCCGCCGTCGGCCACGGGGACCGCCGGTGAGGGCGGTTCCCCCGATCCACTGGCCGGCCGTGGCGCCGGTCGCGGCGCTGGGGGTCACCGTCGTCGTGGCGGTGATGCTGCGGTCCCTGGTGCGCCGGTCGGCCTGGGTGGACGACGCGGTGATCGCCTTGACGCTCGTGGGGCTGGCCGTCGCCGGCGGGTTCGTCGTGGTGCAGTGGCGGATCGTCCGCTCCGACGGGGCCTACCAGGCCGTCGCCGGCGCGGTCGCGGTGGACGGATTCGCGGTGTTCGTCGCCGGGGTCGTGCTCGCCGCCGCCGCGGCCTCGGTGCTGCTGTCGCGGTCCTACCTGCGCACCGTCGGCCTCGCCCACGGCGGCGAGTACCTCGTCCTGCTGCTGTGTTCGACCATCGGCATGCTGGTCATGGCGGGCGCCAACGACCTGCTGGTGGTGTTCGTGGCCCTCGAGGTGCTGTCCATCCCCCTGTACCTGCTCACCGCGTTCGACCGGCGGCGGCGGGCGTCCCTCGAGGGCGGGATGAAGTACTTCGTGCTCGGGTCCTTCGCCTCGGCGGTGTTCCTCTACGGCGTCGCGCTCACCTACGGCGCCACCGGCTCCACGTCGCTGCCGGGCGTCGCCGCCTTTCTCGCCCGCACCACCCTGGCCGAGTCCGGGACGCTGCTGGCGGGCCTCATGCTCATGCTGGTGGGGCTGGGCTTCAAGGTGGCGGCGGTGCCGTTCCACACCTGGGTCCCCGACGCCTACCAGGGGGCCCCCGCCCCCGTGACCGGCTTCATGGCCTCGGCCACCAAGGCCGCTGCCTTCGCGGCGCTGGCCCGGGTCCTGTTCACCGGCCTCGACGCCTACCGGTCCGACTGGCGACCGGCGGTCTGGGCCCTCGCCGTGCTCACCCTGGTGGTCGGCAACCTGGCCGCCCTCGCCCAGCGCGACGTGAAACGCCTCCTGGCCTACTCCTCGGTCGCGCACGCCGGGTTCATCCTCATCGGGATCGAAGCGGCCAACCAGCGGGGCCGGGCCGCGGCCCTCTTCTACCTCGCCACCTACGCGCTGATGGTGCTGGGGACCTTCGGGGTGCTGGCCGCCCTCGCCCGGCGCGGGGAGCGCTTCGACCTGGAGTGCTTCGCCGGCCTCGGTCGGCGCCGCCCCGTGCTGGCCGGGGTGCTCACCGTGCTGCTGCTGGCCCAGGCGGGGGTCCCGGCCACCAGCGGGTTCGTGGCCAAGCTGGGGGTGTTCCAGGCCGCGGCGCAGGCCCGATCGTGGGCGCTGCTCGTCGTCGGGGTGCTGGCGGCGGTGGTCGGCGTCGCCTACTACCTGCGGGTCCTGCTGGTGATGTACACGGGGGCGGAGGCCGACGGCGGGGAGGGCACGGCGGAGGGATCCCCGGTCCCGCCGGCGTTGGGGGCGGCGCCGGTCGGGGTCGATGCCGGGACGGGGATCGTGCTCGCCGTCGCGGTGGCCGTCACCGTGTGGGTCGGGGTCGCACCGGGCGGGCTCCTCGACCTCGCCGAACGGGCCCGTCTGCTCTTCTGAGCGAACGGAGCCGCGTCGGGGCCGCGGAGGGACCGCCCGCATCTGGCAGCCTGGGCCCCGTGGTCGTGCTGGCGCTCGCGGCGGCGGTGGCGTTGGCGTTCCACCTCGGTGTTGCCGACGCCCCCAACGCCACCGCCGCCCTCCTCGGTTCGGGGGCCACCACCCCGCGGCGGGCCCTGGGGGTGGCGGGGCTGTTCCACCTCCTCGGCGGGATCCTCGGCGGCAGCGCGGTGGCCGGCACGCTCGGCGGCCTGGTGGGGGTGGCCGGGACGGGCGCCGCGGTGGTGTACGCCGCGGCGTGTCTCGCCGCGGTGGGGGTCGTGGCCGGCGCGGCGCGCCTCGGCGTGCCGACCAGTGCGGCCTTCGGGCTCGTGGGCGGGCTCGTCGGTGCGGCCGTGGCGGTGGAGGGGGCCGGGGCCGTGACCTGGGGCGGCTTCTCCGGCCCCCGCCCGGTGGGGGTGGCCGGCGTCGTCGTGGGCATGCTCGCCTCGCCCACGTCCTGCTCGGGAGCGTGAGTGAGCGGGTCGTGCGCCTCGCTTCCTGTCCCGTGCTGGTCGTACCCAGGGACACGGCGACTGCGGAGCCTCCCGAGCGCCTCCTGGTGGGAGTCGACTTCTCGCGTGCATCGCGTGACGCCCTCGACGTGGCCATCCGCCTGGCGCGCGACCTCGAGGCACGCCGCGGTCTGGTCCTGGCGCACGTGTATCCGGGTGAACG
>CALEDW010000209.1 GCA_937949585.1 uncultured Acidimicrobiia bacterium | reverse complement strand
CGCGGCGCTGGCGGCGGTGCTCACCGACGAGCTGCGGGCCACCATGGTCGCCGCCACGCCGCTGCGGCGGCTCGGCGACCCGGCCGACGTGGCCGCGGCGGTGCTCTACCTGTGCTCACCGGCCGGCTCGTACCTCACCGGGAAGGTCGTCGAGGTCGACGGCGGCATCGACCGGCCCAACCTCGACCTGGGGCTCCCCGACCTGCGGCCGGACCGACCGACGGCCGGACGACGCGCGTGAACGACGCGTTGCGCCCCGGAACCGGCGCGCCGGCACGGCGGGACGGTGCCGGCGGGCGGAGGGAGAGGGATTTGAACCCTCGAGGGGGCTTCACACCCCCTACTCGCTTAGCAGGCGAGCACTTTCGGCCGCTCAGTCATCCCTCCGGGTCCGCCGAGTATACGAAGCGCTCCGGCGCCCGGGGCGGGCCGGTCCGGGCCTGACGGCCGGCCCGGGTGTGACGGCCGGTCACCCGTGGGGGCTGGACTTGTCGGGCAAGTGGCGTCCGACGTGGCCGACCACCAGCGTCGGGCCGTCGAACGCGCAGTACACCCGGAACGGACCGTCGGCGTCGTTGAGACGCAGGTGGGGGCCGAGCTGGTAGGTCCGCCCCCGCTCGGTGACCGTGTAGCTCCCGGCGAACTTCTGCTGCGCGGTCTCCGACACCGCCCCCGCCCAGTTGAGCCCTCGCCGCCCGCAGGCGTCGGCGAACGAGCCGTGCAGCGTCCCGGCGGCCCGTTCGGCGGCGACCTCGTCGAGGATCAGCAGGGCGTCGCGCAGCCGTTCCGGGTACGCGAAGGACACACCGGGCGCCTGCTCGAACACCCGGTCGAGGAACCGGAGGTGCCGGGCCCGCCCGGCCACCTCCCTGACCACGTCGAGCACCCGCAGCGAGCGGCCCGGCTCGGCGAGCAGCGTGATGAGCCGCTCTTCGGCCTCGCGGCGGGTGGCCTCGGCTCGCTCCAGCTTCTCCTGCGCCGCTTCGAGCGCCTCCTCGAGCTCGTAGACCCGTTGGTCGGCCCGGGTCAGCTCCTGCTGGTACTCGCCGATGAGCTCCTCGGCGACGGCCTGGTCCTCCTCCAGCTTCCGCCGCAGCTCGGCGAGCGCCTCCCTCCGGGACGCGGTCTCGGCCCGGGCCGCGGCGCGCCGCAGCCGCTCCAGCAGCGGGTGGGCGTCGGTCCACAGCGTCGCCGCCCCGACCACGAGGTGCGTGAGCGCCTCCGCCACCCGGGGCCGGGGACCGGACGGGCCGGCGCAGTCGTCGGCCCGCCACTGCGGGTGGCGCTCCAGCGGGTCGGCGGCCCGCCAGCCCGGCCAGAAGAGCCGCACCCCGCCCGGTTCGGGCATCCACTCGGGCCCGATGCGCTCCGCCAACGCCCGCTGCGCGTCCGCGGCGGCGACGAAGGTGTGGGCGAGGCCCACCAGGTCGTCGGCGAAGCGCGCCGCGTCGGCGCGCACCTCGCCGGAGGGGGTGCCGGTCACCAGCAGCACCGGCAGGCAACGGTCGGCCCGCAGGAACGCGTCGGTCTCGTCGGCCTGCTCGACCCCGATGCCCACCGGCCGGGCCGACAGCCGCCGCCCCCCGTCGACACACCGCAACTGGGTCACGAAGTCCATGACCAGACCGGGGCGGCGCGCCGGAGCGGCGTCCAAGGGCAGCAGCCGCCCGTCCTCCGCCTCGAGCGCCTCGGTGACCTGCACCTCACCGGTCGGACCCGAACCGATCACCCGCACCGTCGTGCGCCGCCGGACTCGCCGGACGGCCTGCTCGGCCCGGCTCCAGGTGAGCTCGAACGCGTCGTGGCGGCCGGACGGGTCGGTGAACCGCCGCCACTGCACCCGGGCGCCGGGGGCCGGGCGCCACAGCGACCCCCCGGCGTCGAGCGCGCCGTCCGGTCCCGCCTCGGCATCCGCCGGCCAGCCCCCGTAGGCCGCTCCGACCCAACGCCGGGCCAGCGCCCGGGCCCGGCGCCGGTCGGGCTCGTCAGCGAGCCGGAGCCGGCACTCGTAGGTGACCCGCATCGTCGGCCGCCACGGTGCTCAGCCCGCGTCGCCCGCGGCCTGCCCGGCGGCGGGTTCACCCGACGTGACGATCTCCTCGATGCGCTCCAGCGTGCGCTCCATGTTGAGGCGGGTCTTGTCGGCCATGACCCGGCGCAGGAACCCCCGCTGGCGGTCCTGGCTCAGGTCCCAGCTCTCCCGCACCCGGGTGCCCCCGTCCACCGGCTCCAGCTCGTAGCGCCAGATCCGGCCCCCGATGAGCTTGCCCAGCGGGCCCGGCGGGAAGCTCTGCCAGGCGATGCGACGCCCCTCCTCGAACTCGACGACCGTGCTCACCATCGAGTAGGGCAGGCCCATCTTCATGCCCATCCCGAACCGGTCGCCGAGCGCAAGGCGGCGGCTCCCGCCCTTGGCGGCCCGCACCGTGCCGCTCCCGTCGATCTCCTGGTGGCGGGACGGGTCGGCCAGGAGCTCGAAGATCCGCTCCGGCGGGGCGGGGATCACCCGTTCGACGCTCACGACGTTGTCGCTGCTCATGGCGCCAGGGTAGCCATCGCTGTCCGAGCCTGCCCGTTGCCCGGGCCGCGGGCACCACGGCGCGCCCGGCCGGGAGCGACGACGTCGGGGCGTTCACCGTGGGGTTCGCCACGCTCAGCCGCCTCGCTTCGGGCTGACCGGCGGCGACCCGTCGCCCCGGGGGTGACCGTCCCGGGTCCGGATCAGGCCGGGCGGTCGAGCACGACGACCACGCCCTCGGCGGGCTCGAGCGCCAGCGGCCCGGCGACGCGCTCCTCGTCGCGGGAGCGGCGGGTGCCGATCCGCACCGACCCGTGCCAGGGACCGGGCAGCGTCGCCGGCTCGTCGCCGAGGTTCAGGGCCACCAGCACGTCCTCACCCCGGCGGTAGGCCAGCACCCCGGGAGGAGCCTCCAGCGAGCGGTGCAGGCCGGTGCGCAGGTCGCCGAGCGCGTCGCGCAGACCGATGAGGTCGCGGGTGAGGCTGAGGATCGAGTCGGGGTCGTGGCGCTGGACGGCGACGTTGCGCTCCAGGCTCCCGAACGGCAGCCAGGGCTCCACGCCGGCCCGGGTGAACCCGGCCCCGGGCCCGTCGTGCCAGGGCATCGGGGTGCGTTGCGGGTCGCGCCCGGCGTAGGGGTGGAAGCGCACCCCGACCGGGTCGAGGAGGCGCTCCCGGGGCACGTCGGTGTCGCACAGGCCGATCTCGTCGCCGTAGTAGAGGAACACGCAGCCCCGCAGCGTGAGCAGCAACATGAGCGCCACGCGGGTCGTCGCCTCGTCGCCGTCGCACCAGCGGGTCGGGAACCGGGAGAGGTCGTGGTTGGAGGCGGTCCACACGGGCACGCAGCCGGGGGGCAGGCGCGCCTCGGTCTCGTCGATCACCGCCCGCAGCGCACCCGGCTCGAACGGGCAGAGGGCGAACGGGATGTTGAACGCCAGGTGCAGCTCGTCGCCGCGCCCGTAGAACGGGACGACGTCGCGCACGTCCTCGCAGAACGTCTCACCCACCAGCACCCGCGGAGGCGTGTAGGTGTCGGCGAGGCGCCGCCACCGGCGGTGGACGTCGTGGACCTCGGGGAGGCGTTCGTTGAACACCGGGCGCTGGCCGCGGACCTGCAGCGGGAACGGGTCGCCGGCCAGCACCGGGGGGTTGTCCCGCAGGTGGCGGTCCTTCACGATCATGTGCGCCACGTCGATCCGGAACCCGGCCACCCCCCGGTCGAACCAGAACCGCAGGATCTCGTCGAACGCGTCGGCGACCGCCGGGTTCCACCAGTTGAGGTCGGGCTGGCGGTCGAGGAAGTTGTGCAGGTACCACTGCCCGGTCGCCTCGTCGAAGGTCCAGGCCGGCCCGCCGAAGGTCGACACCCAGTTGTTCGGCGGTCCCCCGTCCGGGGCCGGGTCGGCCCAGACGTAGAAGTCGCGGTGCGGGTCGTCCCTCGAGGAGCGGGCGGCCCGGAACCACGGGTGCGCGTCGCTGGTGTGGTTGGGTACCAGGTCGAGCAGCACCCGGATCCCCCGCCCGGCGGCCGCCGCCACGAGCGCGTCGAGATCGGCGAGGCTGCCGAGGGTGGGGTCGACGTCGCAGTAGTCGGCCACGTCGTAGCCCCAGTCGGCGTTGGGCGACGGTGTGACCGGGTTGAGCCAGACGCCGCGCACCCCGAGCCAGGCGAGATGGTCGAGCCGGTCGATGATCCCCCGCAGGTCGCCGACGCCGTCACCGTCGGCGTCGGCGAAGGAGCGGGGGTAGATCTGGTAGCAGACCCCCTCCCGCCACCAACGGTCGTCGCCGCTCACCGGAGCTCCCCCGCCACCGGCGGGACCGCCGGCCGGCCGGCGGTGCCGCTCACGCCGAGGACCCGGCCAGGGCCCGGCCGATGCGGCGCAGGTGATCGGGCGCCGACCCGAGCGTGAACTCGTGCTGCTTGGCCCACAGGAAGTAGCGGTGGATCGGGTAGTCGAGGTCGATGCTGATCCCGCCGTGGCAGTGGAGCGCGGTGTGCCCCACGAAGTTGCCTCCCTCGGCCGTCCAGTACTTCGCGGTGGCGACCTCGAGGGCGGCGTCCCGGCCCTCGGCGAGCCGGGTGGCGGCCAGCAGCGTGGTGAGCCGCATCGCCTGCGCGCAGATGAACGCGTCGGCGAGGCGCGACTCGACGGCCTGGAACGTGGCGATCGGCCGCCCGAACTGGTGTCGCTCGCTGGTGTACCCCGCGGTGATCCGCACCGCCCGGTCCGCCACCCCGGCCGCCACCGCCGAGCGGGCCACGCAGGTGTGCTCGCACAGGAACCGCAGTGGGTCCACCTGCCCGTCGACCGGCAGCAGCCGTGACTCCTCCCCCACCCGGACGCCGTCGAAGCGCAGCTCGAAGTGCGGTTCGAGGCCGGTGACCCGCTGGCGGGTCACCGACAGCCCGGGTGCGTCGGTGGGCACGACGAACACCTGCGGCCCGTCGTCGCTGCGCACCCCGACCAGCACCGCCGCCGCGACGTTGGCGGCGGGGACCAGCGTCGTGGTGCCCTCGATCCGCCAGCCCCGGCCGTCGCGCCTGGCGGTGGTGTGCGGCCGGTCGGGGGCGGTGCCCGGCTCGCTCAGCGCGGCGGTGCCCAGCCACCGGCCCTCGGCCAGCGGCCCCAGCACACTGCGCTGCTCACCGGTGCCGTAGGCGGCGAGGGTGAGCGCGGTGGACACCGCGGTGGGCACGAACGGCACCGGGGCCACGAAGCGGCCGACCTCGAACCCGACGAGGCAGGCCTCCAGGATCCCGAAGCCCAGCCCGCCGTCGCTCTCGGGGACGGCCAAGCCGGCGAGGTCGGCGGCGGCGAGCTCCCGCCACAGCTCGAGGTCGTACCAGTCCTCGGAGCCGTCGGCGGCGGCGAGGCGGTCCATGGTGGTGCGGGCCTCCAGCACCTGCGCCGCGGCGGCGACCAGGGCCTGCTGCGCGTCGTCGAGCCCGAAGTCCATGTTCGGGCCGGCCGGCACCGGGCCGGGGGCGGCCGTTCCCGCCCGGGCGCTCACCGCCCGCTCCCCGGCATGCCCAGCCCGAACACGGCGATGAGACCCCGCTGCATCTCGTTCACCCCGCCCCCGAAGGTGAGGATGTGCATCGCCCGCAGCCGGGCCTCCACCCGCCCGGCCAGCACCGCGCCCGGCGAGCCGTCCTGCACCGTGGCGGCCTCGCCGATCACCTCCATGAACAGCCGGAACGCCTCCATGTAGAACTCGGTGCCGAACACCTTGATCGTCGACGCATCGGCCGGCTCGAGCGGCGCACCCCGGGTGGCGTCCCAGGCCACCTTCCAGTTCATGAGTTTGAGGAACTCGAGCCGGGCGTGCACTCGGGCCAGGTTCACCTGCACCCACTCCTGGTCGATCACCCGCCGCCCGTCGGCGAGGCGGGTGTCGGCGGCCCAGGCCCGCACGTCGTCGAGCAGACGCTCGATGACCCCCGACGAGCACAACGTGACCCGCTCGTGGTTGAGCTGGTTCACGATGAGACCCCAGCCCTGGTTCTCCTCCCCCACCCGGTTCGCCACCGGCACCCGAACGTCGTCGTAGGTGGTGACCGTGGTGTTCAGCCCCCCGAAGTTGCGGATGGGGCGGCAGGAGTACCCGGGGCTGGAGGTCGGGACGATGACGATGGAGATGCCCTTGTGCTTGGGGGCGTCGGGATCGGTGCGGACCGCCAGCCAGATGTAGTCGGCGTCGCCGGCGAGGCTGGTGAAGACCTTCTGGCCGTTGATCACGTACTCGTCGCCGTCGCGCACCGCCCGGGTCTTCAACGCGGCGAGGTCGGTGCCGGCGTCGGGCTCCGTGTAGCCGATGGCGAAGTGGATGTCGCCGGCGAGGATGCGGGGCAGGTACTCGGCCTTCTGGGCCTCGGTCCCGTAGCGCATGATCGTGGGGGCCACCGTGTTGATGGTGAGCATCGGCACGGGCGCCCCGGCCCGCATCGACTCGTCGAAGAACACGAACTGCTCGATCGGGGTGCGGCCCTGTCCGCCGTACTCGGTCGGCCAGCCGATCCCGGCCCAGCCGTCGGCGGCCATCTGCTTCCAGATCCGTCGGGCCACCGGCCCGGCGCCCTCGGAGCGGGCCAGCTCCTCCACCACCTCCGGGGTGAGCAACCGGTCGTAGTAGGCGCGCAGCTCGTCGCGCAGCGCCTCCAGGGACGGGGGGTATCCGATGTACATGCGGGGCGACCTCCGGTCCCGAACCTAGGCGAGGCCGTCGGCCCCGCTCCACCGCGCCCCGGGGGCGCACCGATCGCGAGCGGGAGCCGGCCTGCGACCCGACACGGGGCGCGCCGGCCGTCCCGACCCGGGCGGGTCGCGCCCGCTACGGTGCCGCCCGTGCGCGAGGTCCCCCTCACGGTGCTGCGCGGGTTCGCCATGGGCACCGCCGACATCGTCCCCGGGGTGTCGGGCGGCACGGTGGCACTGGTGTTGGGGATCTACCGGCGGCTCGTGGCGTCGATCCGGGCCGGTTCCGTGGCCCTGGGACGGGTGCTGCGCGCCGACCTGCGGGGCGTCCGGGAAGCGCTGGCCGCCGTCGAGTGGACGTTCCTGCTGCCGCTGCTGGCGGGGATCCTCGCCGCCGTGGCCGCCCTCTCGGGCCTGCTGGAACGCCTGCTCCACGACCATCCCGAGGCGATGGCGGGACTGTTCCTCGGGCTCGTCGCCGGGTCGACCGTCGTCGCCTGGCAGCTGCTCACCACCCGGGACCTGCGGCGCCTGGCGCTGGTGGCGGCCGCCGCCGCGCTCACGTTCGTGCTGCTGGGCATCCCCGAGACCACGACCGCCGACGAGACGGCCCGGGCCGCAACCCCGGCGGCCTGGGCGTTCTTCGCCGCCGGGGCGGTGGCGATCTGCGCCATGATCCTCCCCGGCGTCTCCGGGTCGTTCCTGCTGGTGGCGCTGGGGATGTACGGGCCGGTGCTCGGCGCCGTCAACGACCGGGACCTGGGGCTGCTGGTGGTGTTCGTGGCCGGTTGCGTCGTCGGCCTGGCGTCGTTCTCCCGGCTGCTGCACTGGGCGCTCAACGAGCACTACGACACCGTCACCGCCGCACTCATCGGGCTCATGGCCGGGTCGCTGCGGGTGTTGTGGCCGTGGCCGGGCGGGGTGGAGAGCACCGCGCTGGGCGCCCCCGACGCCTCGGTGCCGCTCGTGGCGGCGCTGGCGACGATCGCGGCGGTGGCGGTGGTGGTCGTCAACGCCGCCGCCACGCGCCTGGAGCACCGCACCACCACCGACGAGGTCGAGGAGCTCCGCTCGGTGTGACGGGGGCGGGCCGCCCGCCGGTCGCAGCGGCCGGCTCAGGCCGGGGCGGGTGCGTGCAGGTGCCCGTCGACGATCTCCACCCGGCGGTGCGCGAAGCGGGCCATGCGGGGGTCGTGGGTCACGATCACCGCCGCGGTGTGCCGGCTCGTCACCTCGTCGACGATGAGCTGCATCACCTGCTCGCCCAGGCGGGTATCCAGCGCCGAGGTCGGTTCGTCCACCAGGATCAGCGCCGGCTCGTTCATGAGGGCCCGCCCGATCGCCACTCGCTGGCGCTCCCCGCCCGACAGGGTGGCCGGGAGCTGGTGGGCCTGTTCGGTGAGGCCGAGCTCGGCGAGGAGCCGGTCGGCCCGCTCGAGGACGGCCCGGTCCCGCCGCCCGGCGATCCGGGGCATCACCAGCAGGTTCTCCCGGGCGGTGAGGAACGGCACGAGGTTCACCTGCTGGAACACGAACCCGACCCGGCGGCGCCGGAAGCGGGTGCGCTGCCGGTTCGTGTAGCGGGTGATGTCCTCCCCCCCCACCCGCACCTGCCCGGACGTGGGGGACAGCAACCCGCCGGCGATCGACAGCAGCGTCGTCTTGCCCGACCCGGACGGGCCGACGAGCGCGACGATCTCGTCGTCGCCGACGGTGAGGGTGGCGTGGTCGAGCGCCACCACCTCGGTGTGCCCGCTCCCGTAGGTCTTGCGGACGTCGATCAGCTCCAGGCTCGCCACCTGCGTCCACCTCCCGCACCCTGCTGCGTCGCGTGCTCCTCGCCGCGCTGCCCGCCCGGCCCGGTGGTCACGCGCCCCCGATCACCGAGGCCGGTTCGATCCGCACCACCCGTCGCAGCGACAACGCGGACCCGACCAGCGCCGCCACCACCAGCCCCCCGAAGGTCACCACGGCCCGGTCGGCCCGCAGCTCCACCGGGATGTCCGCCGGGGTGAGCGCCACCAGCCCGAGGCTCACCAGCCCCCCGGCCAGGAAGGCGACGAGCGTCGCGGCCACCGCCTGGGTCGCCACCCCCACCGCCAGCTGTGCCGACGAGGCGCCCAGGGCCTTGAGCACGCCGTACAGCACGGTGCGCTCCAGGGTCACCAGCGCGAAGAACAGGCCCACCACCAGGCCCGCGATCCCCAGGGTGACGCTGATGATCCCCCGGAACGTCGAGTTCTGAGCCTGCACGCCGGGCAGCGCGTCCACGGCGGCGGCGACGGTGAGCGCCTCCAGGCGTCCCCCGGCGGCGCGACGGATCGCCGCTGCGACCCGACCGGGATCCACCCCGGGCTCCACCCGCACCGCCAAGCCCTGCACCGTGCGGGGACCGAGCGCGGCGTCCGGGCGGTTCTGGCGCAGCACCCGCCGCCAGGTGCCGAGGCGCACCCAGATCCCGCCCTGCAGCAGGTAGGAGGTGTCGTCGACGAAGCCGCGGACCCGCACCGGCACCCGGCCCCGCCCGAGCAGCAGCCGCCGGCCCTCCCGCACCCCGTCGGCCCGCAGCCGCCGGTCGACCCACGCCTCGCCGGGCCGCGGCGGCAGCGGTACCCCCCGCACCCCGCCTTCGTAGCCGAGCACCGCGCCGTCGGCGACCTCGTCGCGACCGGGCACCGTCACCCCGACCAGCGCCACCCCCAGGCCCCGGACGGTGCGCACCCCGGGCACCGCCGCCACCCGCCGCCGGTCGGCGGGTCCGACCACCGATCGCAGCAGCGAGTCCCGAGACTGGCTCGCCAGGACGAGCAGGTCGGCGTCCTGGGCCCGCAACGCGCCGGTGGATCCCCGGTAGAGGCCGTCGAGCAGCCCGCCGAGCAGCAGCAGGAGCACCACCAGGAACCCCAGCGCGGCGAGCATCGCCGCGAACCGCCCGGGGCGACGCCGCAGCTCGATGAGCGCCAGGCTCATGCCAGCCCACCCACCGACGGGCCGAGCGCCGCCTGCAACGGGTCGATGCGCAGCACCCGGCGCACCGACACCGCCGAGGCGGCCAGCGCCAACGCCACCAGCACCGCACAGGTGGCGGCCACCGCCGGCCCGTCCACCGAGATGGGGAACGCGGGGCTGGAGCGGGCCGCCGCCGCGGTCAGCAACACCACCCCGATCCCGGCTCCCGCCGCGGCGAGGACGAACGCCTGGGTGAGCAGCGACCGGACCAGCAGACCCGCCGGGGCACCCACGGCCCTGAGCAACGCCAACGCCCCGGCTTTCTGCACGGTGAGGATCACGAGGAAGAACCCGACGACGAGACCCACCACCACGAACGCCAGGCCCAGGATCACCCCGAACGACTGGCGGGTGGCGGCCACCCCGGGCGCCGAGGCCACCGCCTCGTCGCGGGTGAGGGCCTCCACGCCCGCCACCCGGGCGGTGACCCGACGGGCCACGACCGCCGGGTCGGCGGCGGCGGCCGTCTCGACGACCACCGCCGAGGGCAGCACCGGGGCGCCGGCCGCAGCCGGGTTCGTGGCCCGTCGGGCGGCGGCGAACGTGGCCGTCGACACGAACACCGTCGGCTGCACCGAGAAGCGCAGGTCGTCGCCGAGGCCCACGATGCGGATCCGCACCGGCTCGGCCCCGGGGGCGGGCTCGACGGTGACGACCTCCCCGAGACCGAACCCGGCGTCGGCGTCGACCGCCGAGGCCACCCCTTCCCCGTCGCGGCGGGGCAGGCGCCCTTCGCGCAGGGTCGTCGGGTGGCCGGGACCGCCGAGGCGGTAGCCGAACAGCACCCCGTCGAGGAGGTCCCGACCCCCCGCCGGGCGGACCGTGAACGTGGCCTCGTGCAGCGGCCCGGCCCGGGCCACGCCCGGCACTGCCGCCACCGCGTCGACGGTCTCGGCCGGGACCACGCTGCCGGCCAGGGTGCGGCGGGCGTCGGCGGCGTACACCACGACGTCGCCGGACTGGTTCGCCAACCCCCCGGTGAAGAACCCGAGCAGGTTGGTGAGCAAGGTCTGCTGGAACAGGATCAGGAACACCAGCAGGCCGACCGCGCCGACCCCCAACGCGAAGCGGCCCCGCGACCGGCGGATCTCCCGCAACGCCAGGTACATCGTGCTCAGCCCATCGCGCCCGTCCGGTCCACATGCTCAGGGTCGCGCGCGGAGGGAGTGGGATTCGAACCCACGGGGGCCGCAGCCCCAGCGGTTTTCAAGACCGCCCCGTTCGTCCGCTCCGGCATCCCTCCGCACCGCACCGTAGCGGCGGGCCGGCCCGGACCCCGTGAGACCGTCGGGTGCCGCGAGGAGGCCGACGACGTCCCGGTGCCGCTCAGCCCGGCGGCCCCACGGTGTCGCGACCCAGGTGGGGACGCAGCACCTCGGGCACCACGAACGTCCCGTCGGGCTGTTGGCAGTGCTCGAAGCAGAACAGCAGCGTGCGGCCGACGGCGCACGCGGTGCCGTTGAGGGTGTGCACGAGACGGGTGGCGCCGCCGGCGCGGACCCGGGTGCCGAGCCGCCGGGCGGAGAAGTCGCGGTAGTTGGAACACGAGGTCAGCTCCCGCCAGCGACCCTCGGACGGCAGCCACACCTCCACGTCGAACTTGCGGGCGGCCGCCGCCCCCAGGTCGCCGGCGGCGATGTCGACCACCCGGTACGGCAGGCCGAGGCCCCCGACGATCCGCTCCTGGATCGCCAACAGGCGCTCGTGCTCGGCGTCGGACGCGTCGGGGTGGCTGAAGCTGAACATCTCGACCTTGTCGAACTGGTGCACCCGGAAGATGCCGCGGGTGTCGGTGCCGTACGTGCCGGCCTCCCGGCGGAAGCACGACGAGAACCCGGCGTAGCGGCACGGCAGCGCCGCCTCGTCGAGGATCTCACCCCGGTGCAGGGCCGACAGCGGGATCTCACTGGTGCCGACGAGGTACAGGTCGTCGTCGGGAATCGCGTACACCTGGTGCCGGTCGGTGGGGAAGAACCCGGCTTCCTCCATGGTGCGCTCGCGCACGAGCACCGGCGGCACGGTGGGCACGAAGCCCTCGGCCACCAGCACCCCGGTCACCCAGGCCACCAGCGCCAGCTCCAGCAGCGCCGCGTCGCGCATCAGGTAGGCGAAGCGGCTGCCGCTGGCCTCCGCGGCGTGGGCGACGTCGACCCATCCCATCCGCTCGGCGTAGGCGGCGTGGTCGAGCGGCGGCGGGGCGACCGGCTCGCCGCAGGTCCGCAGCGTCACTGCGTCGTCCTCGCCGCCGGCGGGGGCCGCCGGGTCGGCGGGGTTCGGGACCTCCAGGGCCAGGGCCCGCACCCGGGCGGCGGCCGCGGCCAGCCGCGCCTCCGCCGCGGCGAGCTCCTCCTTCAACGCGGCCGCCGCGGCGATCCGGGCCGGCCGGTCCTGCGGGTCGGCCCGCCCGATCTCGCGCGACGCGGCGTTCTGGCGGGCCCGCAGCCCGTCGACCTCGGCGACGAGGCGGCGCCGCTCGTCGTCGGCGGCCGTCAGCTCCTCGAGCAGCCCGGGACGGACCCGTTTGCGCTCGATTCCCTGCCGGTACGCCGGGTCGTCGCGCAGACGCCGCAGGTCGATCACCGGTCGCGCACCTGGGCGCGCAGCTCCTGCACCCAACGGGTCGCCTCCCGCCAGGCCCGGGTGGCGGCCCGCCGGCGGTGGTGGGCCTCCTCTCCGGCCACCGGGTACGACCCGAGGAACTTCACCCGGGCCTGCTTGGCGGCCAGTGCCCGGAGGCAGTCGGCGACGAGTTCGTCGCCGATGTGGCCTTCGCAGTCGATCACGAAGCAGTAGTCCCCGAGGCTGCGCTTCGTGGGGCGCGACTCGAGCTTGGTGAGGTTCACCGAGCGGGCGGCGAACTCCTGCAGGATCGCCAGCAGCGAACCGGGCCGGTCGTGACGCTGGAAGCAGACCACCGAGGTCTTGTCGTGCCCGGTGGGCGCGGGGATCCCCCGGCCGAGCACCACGAACCGGGTCCGGTTCTCGGGATGGTCCTCGACGTCGGCCGCCAGCACCTCCAGCCCGTAGCGCTCCGCGGCCCGGCGGGTGCAGATCGCCGCCACCCCGCCCGTGCGCGACCGGGCCACGGTGCGGGCGGCGTCGGAGGTCGACGGCGAGGCCACCACGGTGGCGCCGGGCAGCTTGCGGGCCAGCCAGGTGCGGCACTGCGCGGCGGCGATCGGGATCGTCACCACCCGCCGCACCTCGCCCAGGCCCACCCCGGGCCGGGCACACAGGTTCAGGGAGACCGGCAGGTCGACCTCCCGCTGGATGAGCAGGTCGGTCTCGAAGGTGAGCACGTCGAGGGTGAGGGCCACCGAACCCTCGATCGAGTTCTCGATCGGCACGATCCCCAGCTCGGCCTCGCCCCGCTCCACGGCCGCGACCACGTCGGGCACCGACGGCACGGCGAGCCGCCGGGCGGTGGCGAGGTCGGGCTGGGTGAGCAGCGCCTCCTCGGTGAAGGTCCCGGCCGGCCCGAGGAACGCGATCGTGGCGGGCGCAGGCACGCGCGGATCGTAGCGGCGGCCCCGCCGGGGGACCCCGGGGACGACCGCTAGCGTGCCGGCGGATGCGGATCGACGCCACCCCCGAGTGGCGGGCCCTCGCCGAGCACCACGCCCGTGTCGCCGAGGTGCACCTGCGCGACCTGTTCGCCGCCGATCCCGGGCGGGGTCGGCGGCTCGCCGCCGCCTGCACCGGCCTGTACCTCGACTACTCGAAGCACCGCGTCACCGACGAGACCCTCACCCTGCTCGTCCGTCTCGCCGAGACGGCCGGCCTGGCCGAGCGGATCGACGGCATGTGGTCCGGGCGCCACCTCAACACCACCGAGGACCGGCCCGTCCTGCACGTGGCGCTGCGGGCCCCCCGCCACGAGCGCATCGTCGTGGACGGCGTCGACGTCGTCGCCGAGGTGCACCGTCAGCTGGAACGGATGGAGGCCTTCGCCACCCGGGTGCGCTCCGGTGAGCACCGGGGCGCGACCGGAAAGCCGATCGCCGAGGCGGCGTCGGCCGCAACGACGGGGTCGGTGGCGAGACGTTCGTCGGGCACCGGAAGCCCGTAGGCCGAGAGCAGGGCCTTCGAGTCGGATTCCGACAGGGTGGTGGGGGTGGTCATGTGCCGACAACGGTACCGAGCGATGTCGCGCCTGTGCCGTCAAT
>CALEDW010000208.1 GCA_937949585.1 uncultured Acidimicrobiia bacterium | reverse complement strand
TCCGGGCCCGCCGGGCCCCGGGACCCCGTCCGGGCCGGGGGGCCCGTTCGGCACCGGAGCGACGGTCCCCCCCGGTGGTCGGGTCCGCGGCGTCCAGGCCACGCCGTCGAACCACCGCTCGTGGTCGGTGCCCCACGGGTCGGGGTACCAGCCGGGCGGACGGCCGGTCGGCATCGTGCCATGCTCCCACAGCGTGGCCCGCCTTGCCGACCAACCGACCCCCCTGCTCTGCGTCGACGGCCCGACCCTCGACGCCAACCTCGCCGCGATGGCCGCCGCGTTGCCCGGCCCGCGCTGCCGTCCCCACGTGAAGGCCCACAAGTGCACCGCCCTGGCCCGCCTGCAGGCGACCTGCGGACACCACGGGTTCACCGCCGCCACCGTCTCGGAGGTCGTGGGGCTCGCGGCGGCCGGGCTGGGCGGCGACCTGCTGCTGGCCAACGAGGTGGTGCACCCGGCCCGCCTCGCCGCGCTGGCGGCGCTCGCACCCGGCCCCCGGGTGACCGTCGCCGTCGACTCGGAAGCGACGGTGGAGGCCGCGGCCGCCGCCGGGCTGGGGGAGGTGGTGATCGACGTCGACGTGGGGATGCCCCGCTGCGGCTGCCGGCCCGAGGACGCCGGACGGCTCGCCGATCGGGCCCGGGCGGCAGGGCTCCGGGTGCGGGGCGTGATGGGCTACGAGGGTCACGCCGTCGGGAACCCCGACCGGACCGCCCGGGCCGCACTGGTGGCCGAGGCCGCCGCGGCGCTACGCCGGGCGCACGCGGAGGTCGGCGGCGAGCTGATCTCCGGGGGCGGCACCGGCACCTACGACCTCAACGACGCCTGCACCGAGATCCAGGCCGGCTCCTACGCACTCATGGACACCGCGTACGCCGCGCTCGACCTGCCGTTCCGCCCCGCGCTGTGGGTGGAGGCCACCGTCATCTCGGTGTCCGGCCGGGGGTGGGCGGTCGCGGATGCCGGCCTGAAGGCCCTGGGCATGGACCACGGCAACCCTGCCGTCGACGGCGGCGAGGTGTGGTTCTGCTCGGACGAGCACCTCACCTTCGCCCCTGCGTCGGACCGCCGGGTGCGGGTGGGCGATCGCGTGCGGATCTGGCCCGCCCACCTCGATCCCACCGTCGCCTACCACCCCGAGATGCTCGTGGTGAGCGGGGCCCAGGGCGAGGAGGAGGTCCTGGAGCGTTGGCCGGTCGACCTGCGGGGCTGGGACGGCGTAGCGTGAGCCGGGCCGCGACCGCAGGTCGCGATCCGTGACGCACACGACGACGGGAGCGAGCGATGACCGATCTCGCGTTCTGTGACGCCACCGGCCACGCCGAGCTCGTGCGCACGGGACAGGCGAGTCCGGCCGAGCTCGTCGAGGCCGCGATCGAGCGGATCGAACGGTTGAACCCGCAGCTGAACGCGGTGATCCACCACCGGTACGAGCGGGCCCGGGAGGAGGCCGGCGGAGCACTGCCCGACGGGCCCTTCCGGGGAGTGCCCACACTGTTCAAGGACCTGATGTGCGCGATGGAAGGCGAGCCGTACCACTTCGGCACCGGGTTCCTGAAGCGCCACGGGTTCCGGGCGCCCTACACCGACCACCTCGCACGGCGGTTCCTGGCCGCCGGGTTCGTCTGCCTGGGGCGCACCAACGCCCCCGAGCTCGGGCTGCTCCCGGTGACCGAGCCGTCGGCCTACGGCCCGACCCACACGCCCTGGGATCCGACCCGCACCGCCGGCGGGTCTTCGGGCGGATCGGCCGCGGCGGTGGCGGCCGGGCTGGTCCCGGTGGCGCACGGCAACGACGGTGGCGGCAGCATCCGCATCCCCGCCAGCTGCTGCGGCCTCGTCGGCCTCAAGCCCAGCCGGGGCCGCTCCTCGCTGGGCCCGATGACCGGCCAGCTCACCGACCTGCTGGTGGTGGAGATGATGCTCACCCGTTCGGTGCGGGACGCCGCGGCCTGCCTCGAGGTGATCCGGGAGCCGTTCCCCGGCGACCCGGTGATCGCCCCGCCTCCCGTCCGTCCGTACCCACAGGAGGTGGGCGCCGACCCCGGACGGCTGCGGGTGGGCGTGCTCACCCAGAACCCGCTCGGCACCGGCTCGGTGCACCCCGACTGCGTCGAGGCCGCGCACGGCACCGCCCGCCTGCTCGAGGACCTCGGCCACCACGTCGACGCCGACGCCTGGCCGAAGGACCTCGCGAACCCGCAGCTCGTCGGGGTGTTCTCGGCGATCTGGACGTCAGGGGCGGCCGTGACCCTCGACGCCTTCGCCGCCGCGGTCGGCGAGCCGGTCACCGAGTCCGACGTGGAGCCGCTCACCTGGGCGCTGGCGGAAGCGGGACGGCAGGTCAGCGCCGTGCAACTGCTGCAGGCCGTCGGAGCGGCGCAGCGCTTCAGCCGGGCGGTCGCCGAGTGGTGGGAGGACTTCGACCTCCTCGTCACCCCCACCCTGGCCGCGCCGCCGCTCCCCATCGGCGCGCTCGAGCCGCCCCCGGACAACCCCATGCTCGGCTTCGCCCGGGCCGCGGAGTTCGTGCCGTTCACCCCGCCGTTCAACGTGACCGGCCAGCCGGCGATCAGCCTGCCCCTGCACCACAACGACCAGGGCCTGCCGATCGGGGTGCAGCTCGTCGCCGCCTACGGCCGCGAAGACCTCCTGCTGCGGGTCGCCGCCCAGCTCGAGCAGGCGTGTCCCTGGGCGGGGCGGATCCCGCCGGTGCACGCCTGATGGACCACGGCGCCGCCGGGCCGCTCGCGCTCGACCTCGTCGGACAGGCCGACGCGGTCCGGGCCGGGCACGTGAGCCCGGCCGAGCTGGTCGAGGCGGCGATCGCCCGGGCGGAGGCCGTGCAGCCCGCCTTCGGGGCCTTCGCCACCACCCGGTTCGAACGGGCCCGCGAAGAGGCCGCGTTCGCCACCGCGGCGGGCGCGCCGCCCCGTCCCGACGCGCCGTTCTGGGGGGTGCCGTTCGCGCTGAAGGACCTCGCCTGCCCGGTGGCCGGGGAACCGAGCCACGAGGGACTCATCGCGCTGGCCCGGGCCGACTACCACGCCGAGGTCACCGCGCACCTGGCCCGCCGGTTCACCGACGCGGGGCTCATCGTGATCGGGCGCACCAACACGCCCGAGCTGGGGATCATGCCGGTGACCGAACCGGTGAGCCACGGCCCGTCACGCAACCCGTGGGACCCGACCCGCACGCCCGGCGGCTCGTCCGGCGGCTCGGCGGTGGCCGTGGCCGCCGGGGTGGTCGCCGCCGCGCACGCCTCCGACGGTGGGGGCAGCATCCGCATCCCGGCCAGCTGCTGCGGACTCGTGGGCCTGAAGCCCAGCCGGGGTCGGGTGTCGGTGGGACCGGCGAGCGGCGAGCTGTCCCGCCCGCTCAGCGTCCCGTTCGTCCTCGCCCGCACGGTCCGCGACGTCGCGACCCTCCTCGACGTGGCGGCCGGACCGGAGATCGGCGACCCGGTGCAGGCTCCGCCGCCGGTCCGACCCTACCGGGAGGAGGTGGGGGCCGACCCCGGCCGGCTGCGGATCGGACTCATGACCACCCGTCCCGGCGGCGCCGCCGACGTGCACCCCGACTGCGTGGCCGCCGCCGAGCAGGCCGCACGGCACCTCGAGTCCCTGGGCCACACCGTGGAGATCACCCACCCCGCCGCGCTCGACGAGCCCGCCCGGGTCGAGGTGTTCATGGCGCTGTGGGCATCGGCCGCCGCCTTCGCAATCGGCCAGTGGGGCCGGGTGCTCGGCCGGGAGCTCGGCGAGGACGACATGGAGCCGCTCACCTGGGCGCTGGTGCAGATCGGACGGTCGGTGAGCGCCACGAGCCTGCTCGAGGCCCTGCGGGACATGGAGCAGTGGTCACGGCGGATCCAGCAGTGGTGGGCCGACGGCTGGGACCTGCTGTGCACCCCCACCCTCGGCGAGCCGCCACTCCCGCTCGGGGCGCTGCACCATCCCGACGACCCGCTCGCCGGGTACCGGCGCGCCGCGCAGTTCGTACCGTTCACCCCGCCGTTCAACCAGACCGGCCAGCCCGCGGTCAGCCTGCCCCTGTACCACGACCACCAGGGCCTGCCGATCGGGGTGCAGCTCGTCGCCGCCTACGG
>CALEDW010000207.1 GCA_937949585.1 uncultured Acidimicrobiia bacterium | reverse complement strand
CGCGCTCGGCGCCGGGCTTTGCGGCGACGCGGTGGGGCTCGCGGTCCACGCCGACCGGCTCGTGGCCCACAAGCCGGCGTTCGGCGGCCAGCTCGTCGCCGAGGTGACCTTCACCAGCACCCCCCAGATGGTCACCGTGCGGCCGGGCGTGCTGCCCCGGCGGACCCCTCGGGCACCGGGTGCCCGGCGGACGGTGCAGGCGGTGACCCCCCGCGGGCGGGTGGAGGTGCGGGCCCGGTGCCGCGACGACGACCTCGACACCCTCGCCGAGGCGCCGGTGGTGCTCGGCGTGGGCCAGGGTGTGCCCCCCGAGGCCTACGCAGAGCTCGAGCCGCTGCGCCGGTTGCTCGGCGCCGAGCTCGGGGCCACCCGCAAGGTCACCGACCGGGGCTGGCTGCCCCGGGCCCGCCAGATCGGCATCACCGGGCGCTCGGTCGCCCCGCGCCTGTTCGTCTCGATCGCCGCATCCGGCACGTTCAACCACCTGGTGGGGGTGCGGGCCGCCGGCACGGTGTTGGCGGTGAACGCCGACCCCGGCGCCCCGGTGCACGACGCCGCCGACGTGAGCATCGTGGGGGACTGGCGCACGGTCGTCCCCGCACTCGTCGCCGCCCTCACCACCTGAGATCGCACCTCGCCCCGGGGCGGGACCCGTCCGTCACCCCTCGGCCGCCGGCCGTTGCGGCGGACGCCAGAAGACCACCAGCAAGAGGGCCGCACCGCCGCCGCCGGCACCGGCGGCGATCGCCAGCCCGCGCCAGCCCGTCCAGTCGATCCCCACGGCGTGGTCGAGCGACCACTCCCCCGCGCCCAGCGCCCCGACGGCGAGCGCGACGAGGCACAGCGTCATCACGTACTCGTAGCCCTCACCGGGCCGGAAGATGAAGAACCCGTTGCGCAGGTGATTGGTGATCCACGCCACCAGCATCACGCCCACCACCCCGGCCGCGGCCAGGGGGGTGAGGAGACCCACGAGCAGCATCGCGCCCGCCCCGAGCTCGGTGAGGCTGGCCAGCCAGGCGTGCAGCCGACCCGGGCGCATCCCCAGCCCCTCGAACCAGCGGGCGGTGCCGGGGATGCGGCCCCCGCCGAAGACGTGGTTCCAGCCGTGGGCCACCATCACCACACCGAGCGCGACCCGCAGGATGAGCAGCCCCGCGTGCACCCCACCGTCCACCGCATCTCCTCTCTCCGACGCTGCGGGGCCTCCTGCACCCCCGACCGCTCGGCCACCCGGTCCGCTCCGGACCTGCGCTCCTGCGACCACCGGCCGCGCCCGGCCCGACCGACGCCTGGGCGGTCCGACCCGGTGGGCATCGTGGCGGGCCGTCGCGCTCTGACGCTACCGTCAGGTACGCTGCGGGGCGAGGACCGATGCCCACCGGCTGGGCACCGGCCCGGAGAGGGGGACCGGGTGAGCACGCTCGACTCGGCGGCCGACCAGCTCGACGACCCGTTCGCCGCCTTCGACCGCTCGGCCGGGATCGGGGTGATCGACGATCCCTACCCGCTGTTCGCCGCCGCCCGGGCCGCCGGAGGCCTGCACCGCCAGGACGTCCGGGCCGAGGTCGGCCTCGAGGTCGCCGCCGACGGACCCGTCGGCGCGCCGGCGGTCTTCACCGCCTACGGCTACGAGGCGGTCCAGACCGTGTTGCGGGACGGGGAGACGTTCTCGTCCCGGGGCTACGCCGAGGTGATGGGCCCCGTGATGGGCCGCACGATCCTGGAGATGGACGAGCCCGAGCACCACACCTACCGGGCACTGGTCCAGCAGGCCTTCTCGCGCCGGGCAATGGAACGCTGGGAGCACGAGGTGATCCGCCCCGTGGTCGACGCGCAGCTCGAGCGGATCGCCGGACGAGGCCGCGCCGAACTGATGCGGGAGGTGACGTTCCCGTTCCCCGTCACCGTGATCGCCCGCATGATGGGGCTGCCGGCCGAGGACCTCGATCGGTTCCACCGCTGGGCGGTCGAGATCATCAGCGTCGGTGTCGACGAGACCCGCGCCCGTCGGGCCTCCGCGGAGCTGGCCGCGTACCTCGCCCCGATCGTCGAGCGCCGGCGCGCCGCGCCGCCGGCCCCCGACCTCGTCTCCACGCTCGCACACGCCGAGGCCGACGGGCGGCGCCTGGACGACGAGGAGATCTTCTCGTTCCTGCGCCTGCTCCTGCCCGCCGGGGCCGAGACGACGTACCGGTCGTCGTCGAACCTGCTGTTCGGGCTGCTGACGCACCCCGAGCAGCTCGAGGCGCTGCGCGCCGACGTGGACGGGCTGGCGGCGGCGATCGAGGAGGGGTTGCGCTGGGAGCCCCCGCTGCTCACCATCCTGCGAATCGCCACCCGCGACACCACCGTGGCCGGGGTGGACGTGCCCGCCGGCTCGATGGTGGTGGTGAACCTCGGGTCGGCGAACCGCGACGAGACGGTCTGGGAGCACCCCGAGCGCTTCGACATCGCCCGTCCGCCCCGCCCCCACCTGGCGTTCGCCACCGGCCCCCACACCTGCCTGGGCATGCACCTGGCCCGGTTGGAGACCCGGGTCCTGCTCGAGCGGATGCTCGCCCGCCTGCCCCGCCTGCGCCTCGACCCCGAGGCGCCCGCCCCCCGGATCACCGGCATGA
>CALEDW010000206.1 GCA_937949585.1 uncultured Acidimicrobiia bacterium | reverse complement strand
CCGAGGCGCAGGAACCGCCGCCGTGACAGCAGCGTGGCGGTGGGGGCGGGGCGACCCGGTGCCGTGAGGTCCGGGGCGGGCCTGGCGGCGTCAGGCGAGCTGGGCATCCGGACTCAGCATGGTGAGCGTGGCCAGGTTGATCGGGGCCCACTTCGGCCACGACCAGCGCGGCGGGCCCTCGGCCCCCCGCTGGCGGCGCAGCCAGCGGGTGAGCACCTCGAGGGTGCGGGGCGAGACCGGCTCGAGGTCGGGGAGACGGCCGAATCGTTCCAGCGCGGCCCGCACGGCCGCCTCCTCGCTCAGGGCGTGGCCGGTCTCGGTGCGCGTCGTGATGTCGTCGAGGAACCGGTCCCGCTCCCATGCCTTCCAGGTGAGGTGGCGGGCGAAGCCGGCCCGGGCCCAGGTGGCGGTGGCGGACAGGAACGCGGCGTTGTTCCGCCAGCCGGACACGTTCGGCGGGAAGAACAGGTCCTGGCCCATGTCGCGCATCCACCACTGGGGGTTGGCGTCACGGGCGCTGAACCCCGTGGCACGCAGACAGGCCACCACCCAGTCGACCGGACTGCGCACGAGCCCCTGGCGCACGACCGGGGCGTAGAACGCCGGGTTCGTGAACACGGCGCGCAGCAGCGCCGAGACGTCCAGACCGGACGACAGGAAGGCCTGGGTGAGGGCGCGGAGCAGCGTCTCGTCGGGTGTCGCGCCGGCGAAGAAGGTCCAGACCTTGCGGGCGATGAACCGGGCGGCCGTCGTGCGCTCCGGGTCGACGGTCAGGATCCGGGTCACGATCTCCGGGCCGTCCCAGTTGCGGACCTCGCCCTTGAAGCGCTTCGGGCCGTCGTCGTGACGCTCGGGGAAGAACCGGTGGTACCGCCGCCCGTCCACCCGGGTCACGTTGTGGCCCGTCCACGCCCGGGCGGTGGCGAGGACGTCCTCCTGCGTGTACTGGTTCACGCCCAGGGTGAACAGTTCCAGCAGCTCCCGGGCGAAGTTCTCGTTGGGGGCCCCCCGCCGGTTCGGCTCGTTGTCGAGGTAGACGAGCATCGCCACCGAGATCGAGACGGCCTGGACGAGCGGTTCGAAAGGGCCGGCACCCGAGGTGCGCAGCAGGTGGTTCTGGTCGTACATGTCGCGGGCGTCGCCCACCTTGTCCTGGCCGGTGGCGAAGTGGCCGTGCCAGAACAGGGTCAGCTTCTCCTGCAGCGGTGCCGGCACGGTGGCCATCCGGTCGAGCCACCAGTGCTGCAGCGCGACGGTCCGGCGCCAGTCGGGCACCGCAGGATCGGCGAGCTCGGTCGGGGGGTCGTCGGGCGGGTTCGCCGAGAAGTCGAGCAGCCGGTCGACGATCTCGCCGAGGTCGGCCTCGGCGAGGGTGAGCACCTGCTCCCGGGTCCCGCCGAACGTTGCTCGGCGGAGCAGGTGGGCGACATCGGCGGGCGGGGTCGGCACCGGCGGCTCCTCGGACGGCACGTCGCCGCGGCTCTCCCCACCGCTATCGGCCGCAGCGGCCGCGGAGCTTGAGCGCACACCCGAGACGCTCGGTACGATCACGCGGTGACCGTCTCGTTCGGCACCGACGCGAGCGTGTCGCCGGGAAGCCTCGGCGCCCTCGTGACCGATCCGGAGTTCTGGGCCGGGGACCCATACCCGACGCTGGCACGTCTGCGTCGTGAGGCGCCGGTGTGCCGGTCCGCCGTGCCGGGCCTGTGGGTGGTGAGCCGGTACCGGGACGTGGTGGCGGTCTCACGGGATCCGGCCACGTTCTGCTCGTCGCGGGGCGTGCTGCCCATGGACATGGAGCGGGACCTGCCGGAAGTACCGGGCGCGCTCCTGTACGTCGATCCGCCGGAGCACGGCCGCTACCGTCGACTCGTCAACCCGTTGTTCTCCACGGCCAGGGTCCGCCGGCTCGAAGGCACGAGCCGGGCCCGGGCCCGGGCGTTGCTCGCCGCGATCACCCCCGGTGAGACCGTCGACGTCGTGTCGGCGCTGGCCGTGCCGTACCCCCTGCAGGTGATCGCCGATCTCCTCGGGATCCCGGCGGACGAGTGGCCCCGGTACGCGGTCTGGACCGATCACATGGTCGCGGCGGCCAGCGGCGTGACCCCCGACACGGCCCGGGTCCTGGCGGAGATGAGCGACTTCTTCCTCGCACTGGTCGCGGCCCGGCGCGACGGGGGAGGCGACGACCTGGTGTCCACCTTGGCACAGGCCCGTCTCGACGGTGCGCCGCTGGGCGACGGCGAGCTGATGATGTTCTTCGGCCAGCTCCTCGTCGCCGGGAACGAGACCACGCGCAACCTCATCAGCGGGGGGCTGGTTGCGCTCGCCGAGCACCCCGACGAGTGGTCGCGGCTGGCGGCCGATCCCGGTGTCGTGCCGCGGGCGGTGGAGGAGCTGTTGCGCTGGACCTCGCCGGTGATCTCGTTCATGCGGACCGCGACCCGCCCCGCCCTCGTGGGTGGGGTGGAGGTCGGCGCCGGCGACCGGCTCCTGCTCCTGTACCCGTCGGCGAACCGCGACGAGGCGGTGTTCGGGCCCGATGCGGAGCGGCTCGACGTGGGGCGCCACCCCAACCCCCACGTAGCGTTCGGCTACGGCGAGCACGTGTGCCTCGGAGCGGCGCTCGCCCGTCTCGAGGCGCGGGTCTTCCTCGAGGAGCTCCTCGGCCGGTTCCGGCTGCTCGAACCGGCAGGGAAGCCGGAGCGACGGGCCTCCGAGGTGATCGCCGGGATCCGCCGGGCCCCGCTGCGCTTCGTCGCCTGACCCTCAGGCCCGGCCGAGCCGTTCCCGGAGGAACGCCACCACCCGCTCCAGTGCGGCGCGGGTGGGGTGCCCCGGTTCGTCGACGAGGTCGACGGTGAGCACCGAGTGGGCACGCCGGGGGATCCCCCACGGGTTGCCCGGCCCCGAGTCGATCTCGATCGCCTCGAACCGCTCCCCGAGCTCGGCGCGGAGACGCTCGAACCGGCCGGGGGGGACCACGCGGTCGTGGGTGAAGCGCAGCCCGAGGACCGAGACCCCGGACCGGGCCCGATCGCGCACGCAGGCGAGGTCGTCGGGCGACACACCGACGTCGCGGCGGCACCTGGGGGTGGGCAGCAGCGGCAGCGACGGCTGGCTGAGGACGGGGGCGACGACGCAGGGCTCCAGCATCATGGCCAACCCGAACCCGCCGGTGAAGCACATGCCGACCACCCCGACCCCGGCGTCGCCCTCGGTGTGGACCGCTCGGGCCAGCGCCCGCAGCCATCGGGTGATCGGGCTGGTGCGCCCCGCCCGCAGGGCCGCGAACTCCGCGCTCACGCAGCCCCAGGCCAGCTGGCGGACCACGTAGCCTGCGGTCATCGGCCGTCCCGGTTCGCCGAAGAGCGAGGGCAGGACCACGCGAAACCCGTGTTCGGCGAGGCGGCGGGCGAACGCCGCCGCCTCCGGGGTGAGCCCCGGCATCTCGTGGATCACGACCACCGGGGGACCGTCGCCCTGCTCGAAGACCGTGCGGGTGCGGCCGCCGGCGGTGAACGTCCAGGTGCGGAAGTCGCCGAGGTCGTCCCGGCCCGTCACGGCGGAGACGGTAGCGCCGCCGTCGGGTGGGCCGACCCGGCGCCGCCGGCTCACCCCTCGGAGGGGCTGACGTCCTCGAGGCGCCGTCCCGAGGGCTCGGGGAGGCGCCATACGAGCACGGCGGCGGCCACGAGCGGCGCCACGCCGCACAGCGCGACCGCCCGCCCCAGCCCGCCGAGGGGGTCGGCGAGGGAGCCGGCCACCAGGAGGCCGACGACCGAGCCGCTCACGTACGCCACCAGGAGGCCGGCATTGGAAGTGCCCCGCGCCTCGGTGGGGAAGAGCTCGGCGTCCATGGTCCCCACGGCCAGGGTCGCCGGCGCCGCCGTGACGATGGCGACCGTCGCCATCACCCACAGGAGCGGGCCTCCCGTGAGGAAGAACACCATCGTGCACAGGGTGCTCACGCTGATGGCCAGCACCGCCACCGGGCGGCGCCCCCGTGCCTCGGCGAGATGGCCGCCCATCAGGATCCCGAAGAAGCCCGGGACCCCCGCGGTGACTCCCCGGAACACGGCCACCCCGGCGTTCGAGAAGCCGCGCTCGTCGAGCAGGTAGCGGTTCATGAACTGCGCCGACGGGGCGGAGAACACGTTGGTGAGGAACCCCAGGGCGGCGAGCAGGAGGAACCGCCGGCGGTACGTGGCGTCCAGCACCTCGGCGATCCGGCCCCGGCGGATCGCCCGGGCGGCCACGGCCCGGTAGCGGCGCGTCTCCCGCAACTGGCGCCCCACCGCCGGCACGGCGAGGATGCTGAGCCCGCTCAGCGCGAACGGCACCCGCCAGAGCTCGCCGCCGAAGTCGGACAGCGGCAGGAGCATGACGGCCACAGCGAAGCCGGCGCCGCCGGCGAGGGCCAGCATGGCGATCGAGAACGCCCGGGCCCCGTCGGGTGCCTCCTCGACCACCGCGATCCCGCCCACCACCAGCACCGCCTGCACCGCGGCCCGGACGAGGACCTGCGCAGCGGTGAACACAACCAGCGACGGGGCGAGCGCCGCCACCGCGTTGCCGGCCGCCACCACGCACAGCGCGACCAGGATCACCTGACGGCGACCGCGACGGTCGGCGACGGCGGCGGCGACGAGCGCGGCGAGCACCCCCAGACGGGTGACGGCGAGGGCCACCCCGAGGGCGTCGTTCGACACCTCGAAGCTTCCCGCCAGCGAATCGAGCTGCTGCCCGAAGAGGGCGGAGCCGAAGCTGGCCAGGGCCGCGGCGAACGAGACCGCCCCGAGGAGGCGGCGTTGCGCGTCGTCGAACTCGGCGGGAGGGACGAGCAGGGACCGGCGTCGGGGCTCGGGCGGTGGCCGGCCGTCCGCGACGGCCGTGAGCGCGGCGCGAGCATGGCGCAGCTCGCGACGCATCGCCACGGCGAGGGCGGGACGGACGAACCAACCGAAGAAGGGCACGGAGCCGTCGGCTTCGGCGGTGACCGTGACGCGGGTGCGCCGGTTCCGGCCCGCCGGCGCCAGCTCGACCCGGGTCCGCACCGGGCCCGAGGAGACGGTGGTGCCGGCAACCGCGTCGTGCAGGGCCTGCGCCGGGGCGTCGAGCTCGAAGATGACGTGCCGGCGCACCTGCGGCATGCTAGGGGCGAGGTCGAGGCCCCGGTCTAGGGGCGCCGAGCAGGGGAGGAGCGCGATGGCGCAGCTGCAGGCGGGGGACCGCGCCCCGTCGTTCACCCTCACCGACCAGCACGGGGGCAAGGTCCGCCTGGCCGACTTCCGCGGCCGGCCGCTCGTGGTGTTCTTCTACCCGAAGGCCGATACCCCGGGCTGCACCACGCAGGCCTGCGCGCTGCGGGACGAGCGCGACGAGCTGGCCCGTCTCGGCGCCGCCGTGGTGGGCATCAGCCCGGACCCGCCCGCGACACAGGAGCGCTTCGACGCCAAGCACGGGCTCGGCTACCCGCTGCTGGCCGACGAGGACCACCGGGTCGCCGAACGGTGGGGGGCCTGGGGGGAGCGGTCCCTGTACGGGCGCCGCTTCATGGGCATCATCCGCTCGGCGTTCGTGGTGGGCCCGGACGGCCGGATCGCGGCGGCCTTCTACAAGGTGAGCCCCAAGGACACGGTGCCGAAGGTGCGGGGCGCGCTCGCCGCGCTCGCCGGCCGCTGAGCGGACCGGGTCCGTCAGGCCTGCCGGCCCAGGTGGGCGAGCACGAGGTCCACCGCATCGCCGATCGTCACGAGCCGTTCCCGGTCGCAGTCGGGGATCGACACGCCGAAGCGCTCCTCGAGCTCGTGGGTGAGCTCGGCGAGGTCGGCGGCGTCGGCGTCGAGGTCGTCGCGGAGCCGGTGGTCCTCCCGGACCGTCCGGGGATCGACGGCCAGGATCTCCGCCGCGAGGTCCCGGACCACCCCGAAGGCCTCGGTCCGTTTCACGCCCCCATCCCGAGACCGCCGTCGACGGGGATCACGGCCCCGGTGATGTAGCCGGCCTCGGGGCGGCAGAGGAACGCGACCACCGCCGCGCACTCCTCTGGGGTGCCGAGCCGGCGCAGCGGGACCGCCTCGGCGACCCGGGCCGCCCACTCGGTGCCCATCCGCTCCGTCATCGCGGTGACCACCGGTCCCGGGGCGACGACGTTGCAGGTCACGCCTCGGGGTCCGAGCTCCCGGGCCACCGACCGGCTGAGGCCGACGAGTCCGGCTTTCGCGGCGGAGTAGTTGGCCTGCCCCGCCCCCCCGAGGTGGCCACCGACCGACGAGATGTTCACGATGCGGCCGAACCCGGCGGCGGCCATCGCCGGGGCGGCCCGCCGAATCGTGTGGAAGGCGCCGTCCAGGTCGACGGCGAGCACGTCGCGCCAGTCGGCGTCGGACATGCGGTGGACGAGCCGGTCCCGGGTGATCCCGGCGTTGTTCACGAGCAGCTCCACCGGCCCGAGGTCCGCTTCGACCGCCGCGAACGCCGTGTCCACCTGCGCCGGGTCCTCCACCGCGGCGCGGACCGAGCGTCCCGTCCCGCCCGCGCCCTCGATGTCGGCCAGCGTCTTGGCTGCGCCCTCGGCGTCGCGGCTCCAGCAGAACCCGACGCGGTGGCCGTCGCGGGCCAGGGCCACCGCCACCGCTCGCCCGATCCCTCGGGACGCGCCGGTGACGAAGGCGCAGCGCCCGGCGGGGACGGCGGTCAACGGCCGCGCCGCAGCCGCCAGGGCCGGGCCGGCCGCCGGCCCCCGAACGGCGGCCCGGGACGCGAGGGATCCTGCCCGAGCAGGATCTGGGCCTCGACGTCGGGAGGCAGCGGTCCTTCGGAGCGCACGCGCCGCCACGGCGCCCAGATGATGAGGGCGAGGGCCATCACCGCCAGCGCCACGACGAGAACGACGACGATCGACATGTCGCGGACCCCTCCCGCCCGTGGGCGCGAGTCTAGTGCCTCCGAGGGGTGGCCTGGGTCCGTCGGCTGCTCAACCGCAGCGGTGCAGCTCCACGCGCAGCGTGCTGCCGTCGACGACGAGCTCGGCGCCCCCGGCGAGCTCGTCGAGACGTTCGAGCCGACGGGCCAGGACTTCCCCGGCGATCCAGTCCCGGTGGGCGTCGACGGCCGCGGCGAGTTCGCCCCGGGCGGCGAGACGCACCTCCACCCGGTCCGCGATGGCCAGCCCGAGGCGTTTGCGGTGCTCGTTGAGGGTGCGCACCACCTCGCGGGCGAGGCCCTCCCGGCGCAGCTCGGGAGTGACCCGGGTGTCGAGGGCGACCGCGTACGGCCCGTCCTCGGCGAGGGCGAACTCCTCGTGCGCCCGTGCCCGGACGGTGAGGTCCTCGGGGCCGAGCGTCACCTCCTCGCCGTCGAGGTCGAGGCGGACGGTTCCGCCCGAGGCGAGGGTCCGCTGGAGCGCGGCGCCGTCGACCCCGGCCAGGGCGTCGCGCAGGCGGGCCAGGCGCGAACCGAGACGGGGCCCGAGCCGCCGGAAGTTCGGGCGGACCTGGTAGTCGAGGAGCCCCTCGAGGGTACGGACCACCTCCAGGGCCTTCACGTTGAGCGCGTCGGCGACCTCCGACCGGAGCGCATCGTCGAGGTCGGTGCCGGGGGGCAGGAGCACGACGGCGCGGGGCAAAGGCTGGCGCACCTTGATGCGGGCCTCGGTCCGGGCGGCCAGGCCGAGGGAGGTCACCGTGCGGGCGACCTCCATCGCCGCCTCGAGCGCGAGGTCGCGGGCCGCCGGGTCGGGGAGGGGCCAGTCGGCGAGGTGCACCGATCCGCCTCCGGTGAGGTTGGCGTGGAGCGCGTCGGCCACGAACGGGCAGAAGGGCGCGAGCAGCAGCGTGAGCGTGGTCAGGCACTCGTGGAGCACCGCGTGGGCCGCCGGGTCGCCCGACGCCCAGAACCGGGGCCGGCTGCGCCGCACGTACCAGTTGGACAGGTCGTCGACGAAGCGCTCGAGGTCCTGGGCGGCGCGCAGGGCGTCGAAGCCCTCGAGGGCGTCGGTGACCGCGCCGACCAGCCCGTGCAGGCGCGACCGGACCCAGCGGTCGAGGACGTGCGCGGGCCGGACGGGGACCCCATCGGGTTCCCACCCGTCGAGGTTGGCGTAGGTCACGAAGAAGGCGTAGGTGTTCCAGAGGGTGAGCAGGAACCGGTTCGCGGCCTCGTCGATCTGGGTGAGCGAGACCCGCCGGGCCGTCCAGGGCGAACCCGAGGAGACGAAGCTCCACCGCAGCGCGTCCGCACCCCGGGTCTCGATCACCTCCCAGGGATCGACGACGTTGCCGCGACTCTTCGACATCTTCTGGCCGTCGCGGTCGAGCAGGAGCCCGAGGCAGAGCACGTTCCGGTACGGGGCCCGCCCGAACACCAGGGTGTTGAGGGCCAGCAGCGAGTAGAACCAGCCTCGGGTCTGGTCGAGCGCCTCGCAGATGAAGTCGGCCGGGAACCTCCGCTCGAACAGCGCACGCCCCTCGAAGGGGTAGTGCCACTGCGCGGCGGGCATGGCGCCGGAGTCCAGCCACACGTCGACGACCGCTTCCTGGCGGCGGACGGTGCCCCGACCGCAGTCCCGGCACGTCCAGATGCAGCCGTCGACGTGGGGGCGGTGCAGGTCGAGCGCGGCCAGGTCGCGTCCCACCAGGGACTCCAGCTCGGCCCGCGAGCCGACGCAGGTGTCGGCGCCGCAGGTGTCGCAGCGCCAGATCGGCAGCGGGGTGCCCCAGAAGCGATCCCGGGAGAGGGTCCAGTCGACGTTGTTCGCCAACCAGTCGCCGAAGCGCCCGTGCTTGATGTGCTCGGGGAACCAGGTGATCGTCTCGTTCTGGGCGCAGAGCTCATCCTTGTGGGCCGAGGTGCGGATGAACCAGCTCGGTTTGGCCCAGTAGACGAGTGGGGTCGAGCAGCGCCAACAGTGCGGGTAGGGGTGGGTGTAGGGCTCCACCCGCACCAGCCGGCCCCGCTGGGCGAGGCGCCGGATCAGGGCGGGATCGGCGTCCTTGACGAAGGTCCCGGCGAGGTCGCCGAGCGCGACGGTGAAGCGCGCCGACGCGTCGACGGGGTTGAGGGCCGGGAGCCCGTGCTCGCGGGCGGCCTCGCGGTCGACCTCCCCGAAGGCCGGGGCGAGGTGCACCAGGCCGGTGCCCTCGTCGAGCGCCACCCAGTCGGCCTGCACGACCCGCCACCCGTCCCCGTCGGCGGGGAGATCGTCGAACGGGCGTTCGTAGTGGCGTCCGATCAGCTCCGCCGCCGGCACCCGGGCCACCACCTCGGCGTCGTCGCCGAGCACGGCCCGGACGCGCGACTCGGCGACCACGAGCTCGCGCCCGGGCACCAAGGGGCTGCGGACCCGCACGTAGGTCACGTGCGGGCCGACCGCCACTCCAGTGTTGGAGACCAGCGTCCAGGGCGTGGTCGTCCACACCAGGAGGTCGGTACCGCTGTCGGCGCCGTCGGGATCGAGCAGCGGGAACCGGACGTACACCGAGTCCTCGGTCACGTCCCGGTACGCGCCGGTCTGGCCGAGCTCGTGGCTCGACAGCGCCGTCCCGCACCGCCCGCAGTAGGGCACGACCTTGGCGTCCTCGTAGAGCAGGCCCCGGTCCCACAGTGCCCGCAAGTGCCACCAGACGCTCTCGATGTAGTCGTTGCTCATCGTCCAGTACGGGTCGTCGAGGTCGAGCCAGACCCCGAGCCGCTCGGTGAGCGCACCCCAGTCCTCCACGTAGCGCCGCACGGATGCCCGGCACCGCTCGTTGAAGGCGGCGATCCCGTACGCGACGATCTCGTGCTTGTCGCGGATGCCGAGCTCCTTCTCGACCTCCACCTCCACGGGCAGGCCGTGGCAGTCCCAGCCGGCCTTGCGGGCCACGTAGCGGCCCCGCATCGTGTGGAACCGGGGGTAGAGGTCCTTGAAGAACCGGGCCCAGGCGTGGTGGATCCCGGGCCGGCCGTTCGCGGTGGGGGGACCCTCGTAGAACACCCACTCCTCGGCGCCCTCGCGCCGGGCGAGGCTGGCCGCGAAGACGCCGTCCGCCCGCCAGCGGGCCAGCACCTCGGACTCGAGGGCGGGCAGGTCGAGGCGCGGATCGACCGCTTCGAACGCCACGACCTCACGATACGCCCGCGTCGGCCGCGAGAATGGCGGCCGACGTGCCGGCCCGGGTGGTGGAACGGCAGACACGGCGGACTCAAAATCCGCTGCCCGTGAGGGCGTGAGGGTTCGAATCCCTCCCCGGGCACGTCGACGGTGACCGACGGCCTGTAGGCCATCGTGGCGTTGGTACGCTCCGTGGCCGAGGCGGCGCGGGCACCACCCAGCACTTCCCCGGACGGCCGCCGGGACGACGGCCGGGATTCCCCGGGCGGGACGACCGACGATCGACGACGGATCGGAGACCGAGGCGTGGACCGGGCGGGTCGGGGAGGACGGACGCGGTGGACGGGCCTCTCCGGACCGAGCGCCGGCAACCCGCCGGGCCCGGACCGGCGGTGGCGCATGACCGCCCTGCTCCCGCTCCTCATGGCGTGGGGCGTGACGATCCCTCCCGCGGTGGCCGCCACCGATCCCCGCACCGCGGCGAGCAGCACCGGCGCCACCACGCCGACCACGACGACCGTCCCGCCCACCTCGACCACCACGGTCCCGCCGACCACGACGACCGCACCCCAGGGGCACGAGGCGCAGCCGGCCGACGGCGGGCGAACCCGGCGGGCGGTGACCCCGCGGATGCCGAGCGACTCGGAGCTGGCGGCGCTGGCCGACCTCGCGGCAATCCGCCTCGAGCTCATCGGTCTCGAGGCCGAGATCGCGCGCCTCGAGGCTCTTCGGGCCGCCGACCGGGCGACCCTGCGCCGCCTGCGCTCCGAGCGTGCCGCCACGCTGCGGCGTCGGGCCTCCCGGGCCGTCGCGGCCTACCGGGCGCAGTCGACCGGCTGGCGCGTCCAGGGGCGGATCCCCGAGTCGCTGGACCGGGCACGGGCGATCCTGCTCCTCGAGCGCACCGACACCGTGGAACGGCGCCGTCTGCGGTCCCTCGACGAGCGGATCGAACGGCTTCGGACGCGCCTCGCCGCCCAGGTGCGACTGCGGGACGGATCCCTGGCCCACCGGGAGGCCCTCCGGGCCCGCGAGCAGGCCCTCGTCGCCAAGCTCGCCTCGGCCGGCGGCGGTCTGCAGCTCGTGGCGCCCGGAGGTCCGGTGACCCCGGGGCCGGATCGGGTGGCGCAGGAAGCCGCCGCCGCGCTGGCGATGCTGGTGCGGGCGGACCGGGACCGCCCGCCGTCGGAGCCGGCGTGGTCGGAGGCCCTCCGCCGCCTCGCCGACGCCGTGGTCGCCTCGCCCCGCGTCCCGGCGCGCACGCCGCCCGGCCCGTTGGCCGACGCCGTGAGGGCCGCGCCGTTGCCCGTCCAGCGAGTGGTGCTGTTCGCGTTGAGCCAGGTCGGCAAGCCCTACGTCTACGCCACCGCCGGTCCGGAGACCTACGACTGCTCGGGCCTCACGAAACGGGCATGGCAGGAAGCAGGCCTGGGTCTGCCGCACTTCTCCGGGGCGCAGCTGCGGCTCGGGGTGGCGATCCGGCCGGAGGAACTCCGGCCCGGGGACCTGCTCGCCTACGGGCCGGACGGCTCCGAGCACGTCACCCTGGCGATCGGCGCCGGGCTCGTCGTGGAGGGGAGAGGTCGAGCCGCGGGGGTGATCGTCGCCCCGGCCCGAACCGACCCCTCCCGTGACGGATTCGCCGGGGCGGTACGTCTGCTGCCCTGAGCGTCACCCGCAGGCGGGTCAGTCGCCGGTGATGCCGAGGCGCTTGGCGATCACCTCGTTCATGATCTCGTCGGTACCGGCGCCGATGCGGTTGAGCCGGGCGTCGCGGTAGGCGCGGCTCACCGGTTCTTCGTGCAGGTAGCCGGCGCCGCCGAAGCACTGGAGGCAGAGGTCGGCCACCCGGCACTGCACCTGCGCGGCGTACTTCTTGGCCATGGAGATCTCGGCGACCGGGTACTCGCCGGCCTGCACCCGCCAGATCGTGGTGTAGAGCAGGGAGCGGGCCGCCTCGAGCTCCGTGGCGGCGTCGGCGAGCCGGTGGGTGAGGGCCTGGAACTCCGAGAGGC
>CALEDW010000205.1 GCA_937949585.1 uncultured Acidimicrobiia bacterium | reverse complement strand
CCGGAGCCCGGCCCGGGGCCGGGCTCAGGCGCCGCCCTGGAGGCGGGCGTCGGCGTCGCGCACGGCCTCGGCCACCCGCACCCGGTGCTCGGCCAGCGCGGCGGCGAGCGCGGCGTCGCCGGTGGCCAGGATCCGCAGCGCCAAGAACCCGGCGTTGCGGGCGCCGCCCACCGCCACGGTCGCCACCGGCACGCCGGCCGGCATCTGCACGATCGACAGCAGCGAATCGAGGCCGTCGAGGTGGGCGAGCGGTACCGGCACCCCGATCACCGGCAGGGTGGTGAGCGAGGCGGTCATCCCGGGCAGGTGGGCGGCGCCGCCGGCGCCGGCGATGATGACCCGCAGCCCGCGGGACGCGGCGGTGGTGGCGTAGCTCACCATCACCTCGGGGGTCCGGTGCGCCGAGACCACCCGCAGTTCGTGCCGCACCTCGAACTCGGTCAGCACGTCGGCGGCGCCTCGCATCACCGGCAGGTCCGAGTCGCTGCCCATGATGATGCCGACCAGCGGAGTGTCGTCCGCCACGGCGGCGACGTTAGCGTGCCCGGCGCGGCCCGACGGGAGGAGCGAGCATGCGGACCAGGCTCACCGACGTGTTGGGGATCGAACACCCGGTCATGCTGGCCGGGATGGGCGGCGTCTCCTACCACCGGCTCGTCGCCGCGGTCTCCGAGGCCGGCGGGTTCGGCTGCTTCGGGGCCTCCACGATGACCTCCGAGCAGCTGCGCGACGAGATCCGGGCGGCCCGGGCGCTCACCGCCAAACCGTTCGGGGTCGACCTGCTCACCGCCATGGGGGAGCGGCTCATCGCCGACACCGAGCTCGCCATCGACGAGGGCGCGAGCCTCTTCGCCGCCGGCCTCGGGGTGCCTCGCGACGTGATCGAGCTGTGTCACGAGCGCGGGGTGCTGGTGCTGTCGATGTGCGGGAAGGTCCGGCACGCCGTCGCCGCGGTGGAGGCCGGCTGCGACATCGTGGTGGCCCAGGGCACCGAGGCCGGCGGGCACACCGGCCAAGTGGCCACCATGGCCCTCGTGCCGCAGGTCGTCGACGCGGTGGGCGACCGGGTGCCGGTGGTGGCCGCCGGCGGGATCTTCGACGGCCGGGGCCTCGCCGCGTCCCTCGCGCTCGGGGCCGACGGGGTGTGGATCGGCACCCGGTTCATCGCCACTCCCGAGGCCCGTGCCGCCCCCGGCTACAAGGAGGCGCTGCTGCGCACCGCCGAGGACGGCACGGTGATCAGCCGGGCGTTCACCGGCAAGACGCTGCGGGCCGTGCGCAACGCCACCACCCGGTACTTCGAAGAGCACCCCGAGGAGCTCCGCCCCTTCCCCGAGCAGATCGTCGCCGCGATCAGCGGGGGTTGGCTGCACCTCGGCGCCGACGAGCACACCCCCGGTGTCGACCCCGAGCGGGAGTGCTACCCGGCCGGACAAGGGGTGGGGGCGATCCACGAGATCGTGCCGGCCGGTGAGCTCGTGCAGCGCATCGTGGCGGAGGCCGAGCGCGCCCTCGATCGGATCGTGGCGTTCCGGTGAGCGAACGGTTCGTGGTCGTCGGCGGCGACGCCGCCGGGATGAGCGCCGCCGCCACCGCCCGCCGTCGGCGCAGCCGCGACGACCTGGAGGTCGTGGTGTTCGAGCGCTCCGCACACACCTCCTACGCGGCCTGCGGACTCCCGTACCTCGTCGGCGACGTGGTGCACGATCCCGCGGCGCTCGTGGCCCGCACCCCTGAGGCGCACCGGGCGGCCGGCATCGACGTGCGGACCCGCTGTGAGGTCACCGCAATCGACCTCGACCGCCGTCGGGTCGAGGTGCGCGACCTGGTGGCCGGCACCACGGCGACCGAGCCGTTCGACCGGCTGTGCCTGGCCGTCGGGGCCCGTCCGGTGCGTCCCCCGATCCCCGGAATCGGCGCCCCCGGGGTGTTCGGGATCCAGCACCTCGACGACGGGATCGCGCTGCGGCGGGCCGTCGACGAGACCGGCCCCCGGCAGGCGGTGATCGTCGGCGGCGGCTACATCGGCATCGAGATGGCCGAGGCGCTGGTGCGCCGCGGCTTGGAGGTGGCGGTGGTGGAGGCCCTCCCGGCCCCGATGCCGACGCTGGATCCCGACATGGGGGCGCTCGTCGCCGACGGCCTGGCCGAGATCGGGGTGGCGACGTATCTGGGTGAGCCGGTCCGGGCTTTCGAGCCCGGGGACGACGGGCGGGTCGCGGCGGTGGTGACCGACCGGCGACGGCTCCCGGCCGACCTGGTGGTGCTGGGCCTCGGCGTGCGCCCCGACGTGCGCCTCGCCGAGGCGGCCGGGATCGAGGTGGGACCGGCCGGCGGGGTGGTCACCGACGAGCGGCAGCAGACCTCGGTGCCCGGCGTCTACGCGGCGGGGGACTGCGTCGAGACCCGCCACCTCGTGAGCGGCCGGCCGGTGGCGGTGGCCCTCGGGACCCACGCCAACAAGCAGGGCCGGGTGGTGGGCATCAACGTCACCGGGGGGCAGGCGACGTTCCCCGGGGTGCTGGGCACCGCGGTGGCGAAGCTGTGCGGCCACGAGGTGGCCCGCACCGGGTTGACCGAGCGGGAAGCCCGGGAGCTCGGGCTCGACGTGGCCACCACGGCCGTGGACGACCGCACCCGTGCCGGGTACTACCCGGGCTCGGCGCCGATCCGCGTGAAGCTGGTGTGGGAGACGACCGGCGGCCGGTTGCTCGGGGCCCAGATCGTCGGGCAGGAGGGCGCGGCCAAGCGGGTCGACGTGCTGGCGGCGTGCCTGTGGAACCGGATGACCGTCGACGAGATCGTCTCGCTCGACCTCGGCTACGCCCCGCCGTTCTCGC
>CALEDW010000204.1 GCA_937949585.1 uncultured Acidimicrobiia bacterium | reverse complement strand
CGAGCTCGACGACGTCGGCGCCGTCGGAGCGGGCGGTCCCCCGGGCGCGCCGCAGGCCGTCGGCGACGGCGGCCCCGTCGGGGCCGTCGACGCCGGGGAGCTCCACGATCCCGACGAGCCGGGCGCCCTCCTCCATCGCGGCGACCCTACCGGCGTGGGCCCACCGGGGCGGGCCGTCGGCGCCGGAACCACGCCGCGGCCCCGGCCCCGGCGCCGCACGCGATGGCGGCGAGCGCGAGCACCACGACCGCGACCCCGTCGAGGCGGGCGGCGGTGACGGCGACGGCGCGCAGCGCGACGGCGAGCAGGTGGACGGGAGCGACGAGCAGGCGCCCGAGCACCGGCCCGGCCGGACCCGCCAGCAGCCCGGTCACCAGCCCGCACACCACCAGGGGACCGGCGAGCGGCGCCGCCACCACGTTGGCCGGCAGCGCCACCAGCGACGTCCGGCCGAAGGTCGCGAGCAGCACCGGTGTCACCCCCACCTGGGCCGCCAGCGGCGTGACGAGCGCCTCGACCGGACGCGCCCGGCCGTGGGGGAGGCGTCCCGCCAATCCCCGCAGCGCCGGCCCCACGACGGCGATACCGGCGGTCGCGGCGACCGAGAGGCGGAACGCCACCGAGCGGACCAGCAGCGGGTCGACCGCGCACAGGCCCATCACCGCCAGCACCAGCACCCGCGCCGCAACCTGCGGACGGCCCAGGGTCGAGGCCACGATCGCGATCGCGGCCATGGCCACGGCGCGGGTGACCGACGGCTCCCAGCGGGTCATCGTCCCGAACAGCCCGAGCGCGGCGATCCCCGCCGCGGCGCGGCCACGCCGGCCGAGCCGATACAGGAGCGGGGCGAGCAGGCCCAGCATGAACGCGACGTTGCTGCCGCTCACCACGAGCAGGTGACTCATCCCCGCCGCCCGAAACGCCTCGGTGAGCTCCGGGGGCAGCGCCCGGGTGTCCCCGAGCAGGAGCCCGGCGGTGAGCCCCCGCGACTCGGCCGGGAGGCGGCGCAGGCCGTCGAGCACCGCCCGACGCAGACCGTTGGCCACCCGGAACCACGACTCGTCCGGGGCGGCGATCCCGCTGAGGTCGACGAGTTCGACCCGGCCGGCGGCGTGACGCCAGCGCAGGTGCCGCTCCCAGGGCCGCAGCGGCCCCCACCGGCCGGCGCCGTGCACCCGGTCGCCGGCGTCGAGGAGGGCCAGCCGGTGCGCGGGCGCGCCGGTGGCCGCGAGCACCACCCGGCGCCCCGACACCCGCCAGCGGTTCCCGAGGCGGGGCCGCCGGTCGGCCCAGCGGTCGAGGCGGGCCAGCGCCCGGGCGGACCAACGCGTCGCAGTGGGATCCTCGACGAGGGTGAGCGCCATCTGTGCCGTCCGGCCCGCGGGGAGGCCCGGGACGGGATCCCCGGAGCGCAGCGGCCCCATGGCCCGCGCCGCGACGGTGGCGGCTCCGAGCCCGGCCGCGCCGACGAGCGCCACCGCCGCGACCCGTGCCGGGGTTCCCGGTCGGCGGCAGGCGGCGGCCACGGCGGCGAGCCCGGCGGTTGCGCAGGCGCCCGGACCGGGTGGCAGCGGCGCCCGCAGGCCCAGCTCGATCCCGCCGATCTGGGCCACGAGCAGAGCCACCAGGCGGGCCATCACACCCTGACCCGGTCGCGAAGGTCGGCGAAGCGCCGTTCCCCGATGCCTCGCACCCCGAGCAGGTCCTCGACCGACCGGAACCGTCCCAGCCGCCGGCGATGGTCGAGGATGGCCTGGGCCAGCACGGGTCCGATGCCGGGCAAGGCCTCCAGGTCGGCGGCGGTGGCGGCGTTGAGGTCCAGCTTCGGCGGCGGCCCGTCGGGGGCCGCGGACGGGTCGGCGACCCCGGCGGGGTCGGCTCCCCCACCGTCGACGAGCGGCGGCGGCGGCGCACCCAGCACCGGCACCGCGACCCGCTGGCCGTCGCCGACCACCGCCGCCAGGTTCAGCCGGTCGAGGTCGGCGTCGGGACGCGGACCGCCGGCAGCGGCGAGCGCGTCGACGACCCGCGCCCCGGCCGGGACCGCCACCACACCGGGACGGGTCACCGCCCCGGCGACGTGGACCCGAACGAGTCGGACGGGCCGGTGGGCGCGAGCGGTGCCGCCCGCCCGCGGCGCCCGGGTCTCGAAGCCACGCCCGGCCGGGCCCGGGGGCGCCCCGCCGCCGCGCCCGATCAGGTACCAGGCCCCGGCCACCGCCAGGGCGAGCGCGCCGATGACGAGCAGCGGATGCCGGGCCGGGCCGGCGGCGCCGCGCAGCGGGTCGGGCCAGGCCCCGGCCCGCAGTGCGGCGAGCAGGTCACCGGTCCGGGCCTCACCGCCGGATCGGGGGGGATCCGCCCCCGGGTCGGGGACCGGGGGTGCCTGGGTGCCGTCCATGGTTCCTCCTTCCCGGTGTCGGCGTACGTGCGGGGGCGTGCCTCCGGGGTGGTGTCGGCGTGCCGGCGTTCCGGAACGGGCCGCCGAAGCTGCGCTGCGTCACGGTCGTCGGCGTGCCGGTGCAGTGCCGAAGGGACGCGAGGGGAAGCCGCCGGCGGACGACCGGACGGGAAGACCGGGGGAAGACCGGGACGCAACGGCCGCGGCGAACAGGAGGAGGCCGGCTCGACCGGGGCCGGCCCCCCAGGCCGGGTGCTCAGCGGCGCTCGGCAGCGTAGCCGGGGGGTGTGACCCGACCCTGCGGCACGAGCCCGGCGGCGAGGCGCCGGGCCTCGCGCTCGGCGCCGATGGCCGAGTAGGCCGCCCGGTGACCGAGGCCCGCCCGCCGGCCCCTCAGGTACTCCCTGAGATAGCCGACCAGGAACCCGGCCGCGCCCCGCTCCCGCCACTGGCGCACGTGCACGAGCTCGTGGGCGAGCAGCGCCCGGTCACCGGCGTGTCCGGCCCGCACCAGCACGACCCGACCCAGGGTCATCGCCCGCACCCCGGGGGTGAGCACCGGCACGATCAACAGGCGAGCCCGCCGGCGATCGAGGAGCGGCACGTGGGGGTGGCGGCTGATCTCGGCGTCGCCGAGGCGCCACCACCCCGAGCGGGGTCCGCTGCTCACCCGGTCACGAAGCTCACGAGCCGCCCCGGGACCACCACCACCTTGCGCACCGGGCGATCGCCGAGGAGCCGGGCGACGCGTGGGTCGTCCCGCACGAGACGCTCGACCGTCGACTCGTCGGCGCCGGCCGGCACCCGCACCCGGTGCCGAACCTTCCCGTTGACCTGCACCGCCACCTCCACCTCCTCGACGCGCAGGGCCGCCGGGTCGGGCTCGGGGAACGTCTCGTAGGCGACGGTGCGGTCGTGCCCGAGACGTTCCCACAGCTCCTCGGCGACGTGGGGCGCCAGGGGACTGACCATCACCACGAACGGTTCCACGACCGAGCGGGGCGCGGCACCCTCGGCGGCGACCACCCCGGTGAGGTGGTTGTTGAGCTCGAACAGCGCGGCGATGGCGGTGTTGAACCGCAACGCCTCCATGTCGTCGCGCACCGCGGCGATCGTGCGGTGCAGGAGTCGCCACGTCTCGGGATCGGGATCCCGGTCGTGCACCCGCACCGCGCCGGTGTCCTCGTCGACCACGTTCCGCCAGAGGCGGGCCAGGAACCGGTGGACCCCCACGATGTCGCGGGTGCTCCACGGGCGGCTCTGGTCGAGCGGTCCCATGAACATCTCGTAGAGCCGCAGCGTGTCGGCGCCGTAGTCGCGGTAGATCTCGTCCGGGGTGACGACGTTGCGCAGGCTCTTGCCCATCTTGCCGTACTCGCGTCTCACCGGCCGCCCCCGGTACCAGAACCCGCCGTCGCGCTCGACGACCTCCGACGCGTCGACGTAGACCCCGCGCTCGTCGACGTAGGCCCAGGCCTGGATGTAGCCCTGGTTGAACAGGCGCCGGAACGGCTCGGGACCGGTGACGTGGCCGAGGTCGAACAGCACCTTGTGCCAGAACCGCGCGTAGAGCAGGTGCAGCACCGCGTGCTCGACCCCGCCGACGTAGAGGTCGACCCCCCCGGAGGGCCCCTCGCCCATCCAGTAGCGCTGGGCGGAACGCGACGCGAACGTCTCGTCGTTGGTCGGATCGAGGTAGCGCAGGTAGTACCAGCACGAGCCGGCCCACTGCGGCATGGTGTTCACCTCACGCCGGTACCGCCGTCGCCCCCCGCCGCCCCCCGCCCAGGGCGGCGGGGCGAGGTCGAGCTCCACCTCGACCCAGTCGGCGGCCCG
>CALEDW010000203.1 GCA_937949585.1 uncultured Acidimicrobiia bacterium | reverse complement strand
CCTGCCCCGAGCTCCCGCGGCACCTGCGCTCCCTGGAGGAGCTGGAGCGCCTCGAGCGCGAGCGGTCCCGGCTCGAGCGGAGGATCCGCAGCCGCAACGAGAGCCTGGCCCGCCAGCTCGACCGGGTTCTGCGGGTCCTGGCCGCCTGGGGCTACGTCGACGGATGGCGGCTCACCGCCGCCGGCCGGGCGCTGGCCCGCCTCACCTGCGAGACCGATCTGCTGCTCGCCGAGGCGCTGCGCACCGGCTGCTTCGACGGCCTCGACCCCGCCGAGATCGCCGCGCTCACGTCGTGCCTGGCGTACGAGCGGCGGGGACCGGAGGCACCGGGGGTGGCCGTGCGTCCCCCGACCCGGCGTCTCGGCGAGCGGATCCGCGCGCTGGAGGCGCTGTGGCGGGAGCTGCGCCTCTCGGAGGACGACGCCGGGCTCCCCGAGACCCGCCGGCCCGACCCAGGCCTCGTCGAGGCGCTGTGGGCCTGGGCCCGGGGCGCGCCGCTGGCCGAGGTACTCGCCGACGAGGACCTCACCGGCGGCGACTTCGTCCGGGTCACCAAGCTCGTGATCGACCTGCTCGGCCAGATCGCCGAGGTCGCGCCCGGGCCGGCGGTCGCGGCCGCCGCCCGTGACGCCGCGGACGCCTGTCGGCGGGGGGTGGTCGCCGTCTCCGGGCTCGTGGAGGCATGAGCCGGTGCCGCCTGGGTCGCCGGTGAGCGGGCTGGGCGCCTGGGCCGCCCCCGACGGCGGCGGCCCGGTGCACCTGGTGGTCCAGGGCGGGGAGGTCGAGCTGGCCCGTGCCGTCGCCGACCGGCCCGGCGTGACCGTGCACTGGCGTCCACCGTCACCGGACGGTCTGGCCCGCACGCTCGGCCTGCACCCACACCCCGGCCCCGGGGCCGGGGTGACCGTCCCGATCGACGGGATGGACCTGGGAGTGGGACCCGGCACGGGCGACGGGGGAGTGGCGGGGTTCGCGGTCGGGCACGTCGTCGTCGGGACCCGGCCCGACCGGCTGCGCGCCTGGCACCGGTCACGCGCCCTGCGCGTCGGCGTGGACGGCCGGGAGCGCTTCGCAGGACGGGCGGTGGCGGTGGTGATCGCCAACGCCGAGTTCCTCGGGACCGCAGACGTGGTGCCCGGCGCGCACCCCGGGGACGGGGTGCTCGAGGTGCAGGTCTACGCGCCGGCGCCGGGAGAGCGGGCTGCGATGCGTCGCCGCCTGCGCACCGCCACCCACCTGCCACACCCCCGGATCGTCACCGCCCGGGGCCGGGAGGTCGAGGTGCGCGGCGCCCGGCCCTGCCCCCTGTGGGCCGACGGCGCGGCTTGCGGGCGTGCCGAGCGGATTCGGGTCCGGGTCCGTCCCGGGGCGTTCCGGCTGGCGCTGTGACCACCGGTCCGGCGGTCCGGGCGGCCCCGGTGGGAGCAGGTCCGCACCTGCGGACCGTGGGGCGTCGCCGGGCCGACGAGCGGGCCGGGCACGAGCGGGGACCGGATCACGAACCGCTCTGAGTCCGACGTGCACGGACGCAGGATCGGCCGGCCAGGGTGCAGCACCCGCCGAGCACCACGAGCCCGAGGCCGAGTCCGACCTGCAGCGCCTGCACGCTCGGACCGGTGCGGGCGAGGGCCCGGGTCGAGTCGGTGGCCGCGGTGGCCGGGACGGCCGGGGCCGCAGTGGTGGTCGTGGTCGTCGTGGTCGTGGTGGGGGTCCCGCCCGCGCACACTCCGGGTGGCCACCCGTAGATCCAGGTGTCGGCATCAAAGGCGCCCGGCTTGGTGCTACGTAACCCGAACAGCAGGGTGCTGCAGGCGGCGGCCGGGCGGGCGGTCACGAGCCCCGCCACCGGGGCGTCGGGACTGGGCGGGAGACCCTCCTCGGGGTTCCCGGTGAGCGGCGTGTCGGGCCAGGGGACCTCGAGGCGGCTCCAGGTGCGGCCGGCGAGCCGCCAGGCATCGCGGTACAGCACCTCCTCCGCGGACGGCCCGGTCTCGGCGCCCTCGTTGAAGAGGATCACCCCCTCGACCATCAAGGTCCCCTCGACGGCGCCACTCGCGGTCACCCAGCCGGTCATCCCTGCCAGTTCCCGGGGCGCCGGCCCGCACGGCTCGCCCGTGCCACCGCCCCGGCAGACCGGCGACCAGCCGCCGTCCTCGAACACCCAGGTGTCGTCCAACACGCGGGTGCCCGTGTTGCCCCCGAACAACACGAACCGCCGCCCGTCCCACGCCAACGCCCCGCCGGAGCGGGCCGGGGGGCCACACGGATCGGCGGGCCCACCGCACACCTGGACCCAGGATGTGCCGTCGAAGATCCAGGTGTCGTCGAGGCGACCGGTGGTGCCGTGCCCGCCGAAGAGCAGCACCTGCGAGCCGTTGCCCGCCACCGCCGGCATGATCCGGCGTTCGGGCCCGCAGCCCGCGTCGTCGCAGACCTCGACCCAGCCCTCCCCGTCCCAGCGCCACGTATCGGCCCGGGACCGGCCGTCCTGGAACGTCCCGTCGAGCCCGCCGAAGAGGATCGTGCCGCCGGCCGCGGTCCCCGACCCGGCCAGCATCCGCGGCCCCGGGCCGCACGCCGCGCCGGCACCGGGCACGGTAGTGCCGCAGCGGGGCACCCAGCCGGAGGCGTCGTCGTAGGTCCAGGTGTCGGCCAGGGCGACCCCGCCCGAAGCAGAGCCGTCGGTGACCCACCCACCGTAGAGCAGGCCGGTCGTCCCGTCGGGCAGCGTGGCGAGTGTGGCGAACGCCCGAGGGGCCTCCGCGAGGAACCCGCTGCTGCGGGCCGTCCAGTCCGGGGCGGACTCGGGTGCGGCCGGCGCGGGACTCGCCGTGAGCACCAGCCCTGCGGCGACGAGCAGCGCACCGCCGGCCCGGAGCGCCACCTGCGCCGGGGGCGGGGCGGGGCTCGTTGCGGCATCTGGCATCGGGTACCTCCCCCTTGACGGTTGGCGCGACAGGATCGGCCCCCCGCCGCCTCATCGGCCGCGCCCGGCCCGACCTTGAGCCCGGGCGGTCCCCGTCCGTCCGGGCCGCCGTCGGTATCCTCGCCGTTCCCATGCAGTACGCGGCGGAGGCGTTCACCCCCGAGGAACGGGACCTGCTACGCCCGTACGTCACGAACCTCGACGGCCCCGTGTTCGCGCTGGTGAACCTGCCCGAGGTCGTCAAGGGCGCGCTGTTCGCCCGGTACTCGCGGTCGCCGAAGAGCCTGCGCCGGCTGTTCCTCGACGAGTTCGCCGAGGAGCTCGTCCCGGCGCCCGGGTCGGCACCGGCGGTGGGGGAGCGGCGTGCCCGGGCACTCTACGACCGGGTGTTCGTCGAGTACGGCGACGACTCGGTCGCCCAGCTCGGCGGGGTGCACCTCGCCTGTGAGCAGGCCTCCAACCTCCTCACGAAGGCCCTGGAGTGGGGACGGCTCATGTCGTACCTCGAACAGTCGACCCGCTACATCGCCTACGACGCCCGCCTCGGCGGCCGCTACCGCTACCTCCGGCCGCCGGAGGTGCTCGACTCGCCGCTGGGGGCCCACTACGTCGCCGAGATGGACGCCCTCTTCGACGCCTACGCCGTGGCGCTCCCGACGTTGGTCGACTGGATCCGGCGCCGCCATCCGCGGGATCCCGACGACCAGGAGCCGGCGTACCGCGCCGCGGTACGGGCCAAGGCCTGCGACGCGCTCCGGGGGATGCTGCCGGCGGCCACGACGTCCAACGTGGGGATCTACGGGTCCGGGCAGGCCTTCGAGGCCCTGATCCTGCGTCTGCGCGCCCACCCGCTGCCCGAGGCCCGCCACTACGCGGAGCTCATGCTCACCGAGCTGCGCAAGGTGATCCCGTCGTTCTTGGCCCGCCTCGACCGCCCGGAGCGGGGCGGGCGCTGGGTCCGGTACCTCACCGAGACCGCCGAGCAGACCGCGGCGCTCGTGGACCGGCTCTTCGGCGATGCCGAGCCCGAGCCCCGACCCGAGGTCACGCTGACCGACTGGGACCCCGACGGGGAGGACAAGGTCCTGGCCGCGATCTGCTACCCGCGGTCGTCCCTGCCCGACGACCAGCTGCTGGCCCGGGTCCGGGCCCTGGGGACCGACGAACGCCGGGCCCTGCTGCTCGCCTACGTCGGGGAACGGGAGAACCGGCGGCACCGGCCGGGGCGGGCATTCGAGCGTACGGCCTACCGGTTCGACGTGCTCACCGACTACGGCGCGTTCCGGGACCTGCAGCGCCACCGAATGCTCACGATCGAATGGCAGCCGCTCACTCCCCGCCACGGCTACGACGTCCCCGAGGTGGTCCGCGATGCGGGTGGTCGCGTCCGGGCGGCGTACGACGCCGCCATGGAGCGCTCCGCTGCGCTGTACGGCGCCCTGGCGCTGCGCTTCCCCGTGCAGGCGTCCTACGCGGTGGCCCTCGCCTACCGGGTGCGGTTCGTCATGCAGATGAACGCCCGTGAGGCCATGCACGTCCTCGAGCTGCGCTCCGGACCCCAGGGGCACCCGTCGTACCGCCGGGTCGTCCAGGAGATGCACCGGCTCATCGCGGAGCGGGCCGGGCACCGGGCGATCGCCGAGGCGATGCAGTTCGTCGACCACGGGCACCACGACCTCGAGCGGCTCGACGCGGAGCGCGCGGCGGCACGGCGTCGCGTGGCCCCGGCGTGACGGCGCGGGCGCCGGGCCCGGTCGCGCCGAGCAAAGCCGAGAAAAATTCGCGTGCCACCTGACCTGCGGCGTCGCGCGTCGCTGCAGGTCAGGGGCAGTCGCCTCCCCGTTCGTCCCGCTTGACAGGGCGACCCCGGATGGGGCGTACTAACCGGCGCACCGTCGGCCGCCGAACCGGGGACCACCCGGCGGTGGCAGACGCAGCGGGGGCCCGGGGGACCAAGTAGAGAACGCTGGAATAACCCGTCGGCGCGAACCGCTGACCGGGCCAAACAGTGGCCCCAACGGTCTCCCGGGTCCCGGCGCGTCCACTTCGGGGATCGGCAGGCGCCGACCCGACGCCGCCCCGTGACGCCAGAGGCAGACCCGTATACTCCGCGGCCCGACGCGGCAGGGAGCGCACCGATGCCCGAGACGTTCGACGACGACGTCCCCGAGCCCGAACTCGACGACGAGGAAGAGCTGCTCGGCCTCGAGGACGACGACGAGCTGGCGGTGCTCGACGACGACATCGTCGACGACGACCTGCTCGACGACCTGACGCTGCCCCCGCGCCCACCCGCCGTGGACGACGAGCCCGCCGCCGAGACGCTCGGGGACCAGGCGGAGGAGGAGCCCGAGGGCGAGGACGACATCGTCGAGATCGAGGAAGAGCTCCACCCCGACGACGTGGAGGAGGCGCTCGACGTCCTGCTGCGCGAGAAGATCGCGGCCACGCCTCTCGACGAGGACGAGGCCGAGGACGAGGAGGAGGCCGAGCCCGACGACCGGGGCGAGGGTGCGACCCGTATCGTTCCCCGCCAGGAAGGGGAGTTCCACTGCGCCTCGTGCTTCTTGGTCAAGCCGATGAGCCAGCTCGCCGAGCAGCGCAACGGCCGGATGACCTGCCGGGACTGCGTGTAGCGGCGAGCGGCGGCCCCTCGCCGGGCAGGGCCGCACTCGCCGCGCTGGCGACGGGGCTGGTCGCCGCCGCGGCGTTCCCGCCCCTCGACTGGGGGCCGCTGATCCTCCTGGCCCCGATGCCCGTGCTGTGGGTCTGGCAGCGCACCGACCGGCCCGGCCGCGGCGCCTGGACCGGCCTCCTGGCCGGACTGGCCTTCTTCGGCGCGCTGTTGTCCTGGAGCGTCTACTTCGGGGTCGTGGCCCTCGTGGCCCTGGTGGTCGCGCAGGCGGCGTACTGGGCCGGGGCCGGGGCCGCCGTCGTCGCGCTGCGCCGCCGGGGGGTGGCCGGTCCGCTCGTCACCGCTGCGGTGTGGGTGCTCGCCGAGGCCCTGCAGACCCGCTGGCCGCTCGGGGGCCTGGCCTGGGGGCAGCTCGGGGTGGCGCTGCACGACCTGCCCGCCGCCCGCCGACTCGCGTCGTGGGGCGGGGTGCCCCTGCTCTCGTTTCTCGTGGTGGCGCTCGCCGACACGCTCGCCGACGGGCTCGTGCTGCGCCGGGGCGGCGCCACCCCGCCCGCCTCGGCGGGGCGCGCCGGGACCGCCCGGCGCGCGCTGCTCTTCGGGACCGCGGTGCTGGCGCTGGGGCTGGTGCTCGCCCCGGTGAGCACCACGAGAACCGGCACCCTGCGGGTCGCGGTGCTGCAAGGCAACGACCAGAACCGCCACCTCACCCGCGCCGAGATCGACGCCGGCTACCTGACCCGCAGCCACCTCGAGCTCGCCGAGCGGCTCCGGGGACGCTACGACCTCATCGTGTTCCCCGAGTCCGCACTGGAGTCGGACCCCGAGACCGACGCAGCGTTGCGGGCCCGGATCGTCGCCCTCGCCCGCCGCCACCGCAGCGCCGTGCTGGTGAACGTGATCGAGCGCACCGCCGACCGCCGCTACAACGCCAACCGGCTCTACCGGCCCGACGGATCCCTCGCCGGCACCTACCGCAAACGCCACCTCGTGCCTTTCGGGGAGTACGTGCCCTGGCGCCGCCACCTCGGGTTCATCCGGGCCCTGGAGCAGGTGCCCGAGGACTTCGACCCGGGCCGGGCCGATCGCGTGTTCCGGGTGGGGGGGCGGCCGGTCGCCACGCTGATCTGCTTCGAGTCGGCGTTCGGACCCCAGGTGCGGGGCGTGGCCCGGGCCGGCGCCGAGGCCGTGGTGGTCGCCACGAACAACCGGTCGTACCGCCGGTCGGCGAACTCCGCCCAGCACGTCGCGTTGAGCCAGCTGCGCGCCGCCGAGACCGGCCGCCCGGTGGTCCACGCCGCGGTGTCGGGGATAAGCGCCGTCATCGACCCCGGCGGCCACGTCACCGCCACGACCCCGCTGTTCGAGCGGCGCGTCGTCGAGGCCCGGATCACCGCCGCCCGGGGCCGGACCCCGTACATGCTGCTCGGCGACTGGGTCGAGTGGGCCGCCGCCGTGGGGATCGTCACGTCGGTGGGCCTCGCCCGGCGACGGCGTCGTACACTGCGCGCCCGACCATGAGCGACGAGCGACCACCCCTGGAGCGCGCCCTCGAACTGGTCGTGTACGCCCCGGTGGGGATGGCGGCGTTCGCCCGCGACTCTGCGCCGACCTTCCTGCGGCTGTTCGTCGCCCGGGGCCAGACCGAGGTCGCCCAGCGTCGCAAGCGCCTCAGCGACCAGGCCGGGCAGTGGCGCAGCATCGGCCGGCTCGCGGTGCACCTCGGGGCACCGCACGTGCGGCGCCGGGCCGAGGAGCGACTCGCCGACGCCCGCCGGGTCGCCGGTCAGGTCGCGGGGCAGGCCGGTCAGGTCGCAGGGCAGGTGGCGGGGGCAGGGTTCGCCTCCGTGGCCGATCTCGCCGCCGGGCTCGTCGGCGGCCGGGCCCCGCAGCGCCCCGCCCGGCAACGCCCACCCGAGCCACGCGTCGGGCCGCCGGGTCCGTCGGCCACCACCCGCGGAAGGGTGCCCGGGACGCCGGAGATCGACCTGCGGACGGGATCCGTCGAGGCCGCCGGGGCGGGCCCGGGTATCGGACCGGTGCCGCCGGCGACCGAACTCCCGATACCGGACTACGACGAGTTGTCGGCCTCCCAGGTGATCGAGCGACTCGAGGGCCTCACCGCGGAGGAGCTCGCCGCGGTGGGCGCCTACGAACGGGCGCACCGGGGACGCAACACCATCCTCGGCAAGATCGCGCAGCTCGCCGGCTGAGCGACCGACGATGGAAGGGGCGCGGGCGGCGACCGACGCCGACCTCCCCGCCGTCGAGGCCCTCGCCGAGGCGGGACGCCGAGAACTCACCCGGCACCGCGGCGGCGCCCTCTGGGCACGCCGCGAGGGACGCCGGCCGGCGCCGGAGCAGCTCCTGGGGGATCCGGACCACCACCTGGTGGTCGGCACGATCGATCAGACCGTGGTCGGCTACGGGATCCTGCGCGTCGAGGAGCTGGCGACCCCGCCGCCGCTCGGGCGGATCCTCGAGTGCTTCGTCGAACCGGAGGCCCGGGAGGTGGGGGTGGGGGAGGCGATCATCGGCGCGCTGATCGCCGAGGCCACCGCCCGCGGCTGCGGCGGCATCGACGCCTTCGCGCTCCCCGGCGACCGGGCGGCGAAGAACTTCTTCGAGACCCACCACTTCACGGCACGACTCCTCGTCATGCACCGTGTCCTGCCCTGAGACCGGCGTCGTGCCCCCCGGCTCCCCGCACCCCGGCGATCCCCCGACCGGTCCCCGCGTCGGCGTCGGCGCGCTCGTGCGCCACCGGGACCGGCTCCTGCTCGTGCGTCGTGCCCGTCCCCCCGCCGCCGGCTGCTGGTCCCTGCCGGGCGGTGCGATCCGCACCGGCGAGCCCGCGGCCGCGGCGGTCGCCCGCGAGGTGCTGGAGGAGACGGGCCTGCAGGTCCGCGTGGGACGCTTCCTCGGGTGGGCCGAGCGGATCGACCCCGAGGCCGGCGGTCACTGGGTGATCCTCGACTTCGTCGCCGAGGCGCTCGACCCCGCTGCCGAGCCCGTCGCCGGCGACGACGCCGCCGAGGCGGCCTGGGTGCCGGTCCGCGACGTGGCCGGTCTCGACCTGGTGCCGGGGCTCCTGGCGTTCCTCGAGGCGACGGCGGCCCTCGATCCCGGCTTCTCCCCGCACCGTCAACCGGGCGCCCATAATGATCGTTATGTAAAGTAAGCCGGACACGCCGGCACGGCGCCCCGACCGTCACACCGACCGCGTCGTCCCGCCCGGGTATCCGCCCCCGCCGTAGCGCCGGTCGAGCTCGTCACGGTCCGGTGCGCCGTCCGCCGCCCGCGGCAAGCGCTCGACCGTGTGGTACGCGCGGGGCACCTTGTAGCCGGCGAGGCGCGCCCGGCAGTGGGCCTCGAGCTCGGCGGGTCCCGGGGCCTCCCCGGCCGGTTCGATCACCGCCTCCACCCGCTGCACGAACCGGGCGTCGGGCACCCCGAGCACCACCGCGTCCGCCACCCCGGGATGGGCGCGCAGGACCGCCTCCACCTCGGCCGGGTACACGTTCTCGGCGCCGGTCTTCAGCATGCGGGTCACCGGTCCCACGAAGCTGAAGGTCCCGTCCGGCTCGAAGCGCCCGAGGTCGCGGGTGTGCCACCAGCCGCCCGCCGTGCGGGCCCGGTTGAGCTGAGGGCGGTCCCAGTAGCCGTTGGTGACCGTGAGCCCCCGGGCCACCACCTCCCCGGTCTCGCCCGGCGGCCGCTCCCGCCCGTCGGCGTCGACGACCCGCAGGTCGAGCAGCGGCGAGGGACGCCCGTGGGTGCCGGCCTCCCCCGGCTCGGACAGCAGATTGAAGGTCGCCATCCCGCACAGCTCGGTCTGCCCGTACCCACCGGGCCGGCGGCCCCACGGTGAGGGGTCGTCGGCCACCCAGGCGTCGAACACGGGGTTCCCGCGCCGGCCGCGCAGCGAGGACAGGTCGAAGCGGCCGCCGGCGTTGGCCTCCACGATCCCGTCGATCATGGGGCCGAACAGGTAGCCGCTCGTGCAGCGATGGGCCTCCACGGCCCGGCACGCCGCCTCCGGCTCGAAGCGGCGCAGGAACACGTTCGCACCCCCGGCCACGAACGTGGCCAGCAGCTCCATCCAGACCCCCACGTGGAACAACGGCCCGGCGACCAGGAACCGGGACCGGGCGTCGACCCCCATCCAGGGCCCCATCAGCACCGCCTGGGCGAGCAGCGCCCGGTGGGACAGCAGCGCTGCGGCGGGCCGCCCGTCGTGCCCGGCGGTGTGGAACGCCAGCACCGCCTCGTCCGCCGGTCCGGGATCGGCCGGTGTCACCTCGGCCGACGCACCGGGCGCCCCGGCGAGCCAGGTCTCGAACCCGTCGCCGACGTCGTGGGTCACCACGGGGGCCTCCCAGGCCGCGGTGGCGAGACCCTCCTCGACGCGCCCGCCGACCTCCACGGCCTGCGCGACGACCAGCGCCGGCCGCAGATCGTCGACGACGAAGGCGACCTCCGGCGGCGCCAGCCGCCAGTTCGCCGGGCACAGCACCGCCCGACGGCGGGCACAGCCGAGCAGCAGCTCGAGCACCCGGTCGCTCCCCTGCCCGAGCCACAGCACCCGGTCGCCCGGCCCCACCCCCGACCGGGCCAGGGCCGCCGCCACCTGCGCTCCCCGGGTGGCCAGGTCCGCCCAGGTGCGGACGCGCCCGCCCTCGGCCGTGGCCGGGGCCTGCGGACGGGCGCGGGCGTGGCCGTCGGCGACGGCCTCCAGGCGCAGCGAGGCGAGCCGGGGATCGGGCCGCGGGGCGCCGCCCCGGGCGGCACCGCCGGTCGCGGTCACAGGACACCCGGCCCTGCGGGCCGGAACCGCGGGACGGCCACGCCGTCACGCACCCGGCGGGCCTCGATCACCACCCGCATGTCCACCGCCACCGCCTCGGGCGCCACCCCGACCACGTTGCCGACGAGCCGGCACCCGGGCGCCTCGTCCGGCTCGACGAGCGCCACCACCAGCGGCAGCACCTCGGCGACCGGGGGGATCACGGCGTGGCGGATCACCGTGAAGCTGTAGATGCGACCCCGGGGCACCACCGGCTCCCAGCGCAGCTCCTGGGACCGGCAGGTCGGGCAGAACGGCGTCGGCGGGAACCGGCGGGTACCGCAGGCCCCGCAGGCCGGCACCACGAGCCGGCCTGCCGCGAACGCCTCCCACCACGGGGCCGTCCACCGGTCGGTGACCACGTGGACGAGCTCGCCGGGCAGCACCCCCGGCTCCGGCCCGGCGGGCGCGGCGCCGCCGGGCCCGGCCGTCCCGCTCACCGGTGCAGCACCAGGTTCGACACCGGGATCCCCGCCGGTCCACCGGTCACGAGCGCGACCTCGGCGCCCGGCACCTGGTTCGTGGCGGTGCCCCGCAGCTGCTCCACGGCCTCCACGACGTGGGTCATCCCGATGATGTAGGCCTCCGAGAGGTTGCCCCCGTGGGTGTTCACCGGGATCCGCCCGTCGGGCCAGCGGATGTTGCCGTCGGCGACGAACGGGCCGCCCTCCCCCACCGGACAGAACCCGTAGTCCTCGAGCTGCATGATCACCAGCGGACTGAAGTGGTCGTACAGCAGCGCCACGTCGACGTCGGCGGGACCGAGTCCGGACATCCGCCACGCCGCCTCGGCGACCGGCCGGTGGCCGCTGGAGGCGAAGATCTCGTCGGGCATCCCCAGCCAGGTGATCCCCGGGCCCCACCGGCCCGCCCCGCCGTGCGCGGAGGCCGCCACGTACACCGGCGGGCGCGCGCAGTCCCGGGCCCGGGCCGCGCTGGTCGTGAGCACGGCCACCGCGCCGTCGCTCTCCAGGCAGCAGTCGTAGAGGCACAGCGGCTCGGCGATCATTCGGGCCTCGAGGTAGGCCTCGAGGGTGAGCGGCTCGCGCATGAGCGCCGACGGGCGGCGAACCGCGTTGGCCCGGGTGCTGATCGCCACTTCGGCGAAGTGCTCCCGGCGCGTCCCGTAGCGGTGCATGTGGCGACGGGTGAGCAGCGCGAACATCTGCGCCGGGGACATCAGCCCCGCCGGTTGGAGGAAGCTGCTCTCCACCGACGTCGGGGCCCGGTAGGCGCCGGGGTCGCGGTCGCCGGGGGCGAACGCAGCCCCGAAGCGGGAGGTGGCCTGCTGGAGGGTCATGATCGAGGCGACGAGGTCGGCCTGGCCGGACACGATCGCCGCCGCGGCCAGACCCACCGACCCGGCCGCCCCCCCACCGCCGCCGGTGAGCATCGCCGAGAACCGGACGTCGAGGTTCAGCCACTGGGCGAACAGGCTCACGTCGAAGCCCATCGAGTAGAGCGCGAAGCCGTCGACCTCCTCCACGCCGACACCGGCGTCTCCGCAGGCCAGGAGGAGCGCTTCCGCCGCCAGCTCCATCGGGGTGCGGGGCCGCGACTCGCCCCGGCGCCAGTAGCGGGTGGCGCCGATCCCGACGATCGCGGTGCGGTCGCGCAGCGGGTGCCCGCCGCTCACGGCGCGATCCGGTACAGGCGGGCGGCGTTGTCGTGGGTGACGGCGCGGCGCTCGGCGTCGGTGAGGTCGGCGAAGATCCGGGCCACCACCTCGCGGGAGTGCGGGAAGGTGCCCTCGGGGTGCGGGTAGTCGCTCGCCCACAGGAGGGGGCCGACCCCGGTGAGCTCCCGGGTGAGCAGGGGTGCCCGGTCGGCGCCGAGGGTCACGAAGCACTGGTGGGTGGCGTAGTGGCTCGGCGGGGCCGCCAGACGCGGCTTCACCCACGCCGCGTGCTCCTCGAACGCCTCGTCCATCCGCTCGCAGCAGTAGGCGAACCAGCCGGCGCCGGTCTCCACGAACACGACCCGCAGGTCGGGGTGGCGTTCCAGCACTCCGGATGCGGCCAGGTAGCACAGCGTCTCGGCGGAGCGCAGCCCGACCGCCACGTAGTTGATCACCGCGCCGCCCGGGCCGCGCTCGGCGCTGGGCTGGGTACCCGTGCCGGTGTGCATCGACAGCGGGATCCCCGCCTCGGCGGCGGTGCGCCACAGCGGGTCGTAGTCGGACAGGTTGTAGGGTCGGCCGGCCGGCGGGGTGGTCGGCACCAGCGCGGCGCGGAAACCGACCTCGGCGACGCGGGACAGTTCGGCGACCCCGCCGTCGAGGTCGCCGAGCGGCACGAGCGCGGCGGGGACGAAACGCTCCCCTGCGCCCAGGAACGTCTCGGCGAGCCAATCGTTGTAGACCCGGGCGCAGGCCAGGGCGAGCCCCGGGTCGGGGATGAGGTCCACGAACAGCCCGAAGGTCGGGTAGATCACCTCGGCGCGCACCCCGTCGGCGTCCATGTCGGCGAGCCGGCGGGCCACGTCGGCGCCTCCGGCGCCCGGCGGTGTCGAGGCGCCGTGCCCGTCGGTGCCACCGCCGGCATCGGCGCCGCGGCGGGCCAGCTTGCGGGGCGGCACGCCGTCGATCGCCAGCACGTACCAGTCCCCGTCGGCCACCAGACGGGGACCCCGGTCCCGGTACGCAGCGGGGAGGCGTTCCTCCCACAGCGTCGGCGGTTCGAACACGTGGCTGTCAGCACTGATCAGCACCGGTGCGCCTCCCGTCTCGGATCGAAGGTCTCATCGGGCGGGGCGGCCCCGCCGGTCCCGGGGACGTCGGCAACGGCCGGGTCCACGGCGCCGAGCGCACCCGGGGACGGCAGGTCCGGCCCGAGAGGCCGGGGCACCAGGGTGTGGGCGTCGCGCACCTCGCCGGCGACCGCCGCGGGCACGTCCCGCACCGCCTCGAGCCGCGGCGCCACGCCGGTGACCGTCACCCGCCGGCCGTCGCCGCCGAGGGCCCACTCGCCGGGTTCGACCTCCGCGGGGCCGCCCGGTCCCGTCGAACGGGCGACCGCGGGCCCGACGAGGCACCAGCGATGGACCGTCCGTCCGGCGGCGGCGAGCCGCTCCCAGCCGCCCGGGCGGGCCGCCACGAGCGGCACCTCCAGCAAGAGGTCGAGGTCGCCCCCGGCCGTGAGCGCGTCGACGAGCGCGTCGGTCACCCCCACCACCGCGTCGTGGCGGAGCGACCGCAGCATCACCCGCAACCGCGGCACCTCGGCGGCGACGGCGTCGGTGAGGGTGAGCTGCACCCCGCGGGCGAGCGCGGCCAGCATGAGCGGCCAGGCCTGCGCCGCCTCGGAGAGCATCGAGGCCACGAGCAGCCGCCCGCCCGGGGGGATCCCCACCGCCTCGAGCCAGCGAGCGGCGGCGGCGGTGTCGCGACCGATCTCGTCGTGACCCACCCGCCAGGCGCGCCGCACCGGACGGCCGGCGGCGTCGACGGTCACGTAGCTGCCGACCCCCCAGGTGCCGGTCACGCCGGGACCACCCGGGGGATCTTGTGGGGCGGTCCCAGTCGCAGCAGCTGCGTGTCGGGTACGAGCTCCACCTCGGGCACCAGGCCCACCACGGCGACCACCGCCGCCGCCACCTCGTCGCGCAGCGCCTCGAGGCGGCCCGGTGGGGTGTCGCGGTACCCGACCCGTAGCCGCAGCACGTCGAGCTCCCGGCGGGGACGGATCACCTGGAAACAGCCGAGGCGGCACGCCTCGATCGCCTCGATCGCCCCCCACAGTTCACCCGGCAGCACCGAGCGGCCGTCGACGACCACCTCGTCCCCCAACCGCCCGAGGGTGCGGATGCGGGCGTGGGTACGCCCGCAGGCGCAGGGGCGGCGGTCGAGGTCGACGAGGTCCCCGGAGCGGAACCGCACCAGCGGCGCCACCCGGTTCACCAGCGCGGTGGCCACGAGCTCCACCCGCTCCAGGTGGTCGGCGGCCGGGTCGCAGGGCCGGCCCGTGTCGGGATCGAAACCCTCCACCAGCACCGTGTCCTCCCACACGTGCATCCCGGCGTGCTCGCGGCACTCGAAGCAGCCGGTCACGTCGCCGACGCCGGAGTGCTCGAAGATCTCCAGACCCCAGGCGTCGGCGAGGCGACGGGCCCGGGGCCCCAGCGGCTCGCCCGCGGCCACGACCCCGCGGTAGGAACCGAGCATCGACGCGGGGTCCAGCCCCCGGGCCGCGGCCACCTCCGCGGTGGCCCGCAGCATCGGCCCGCCGAAGTTGTACAGGGCGGTCGGGGCCAGCTCGGCCGAGCAGCGCAGGAGGCGCTCGATCTCGGTTGCGTCGTGGTCGAAGCACACCGGTACGGCGCCGAGCTGCTGCACGAACGCGAACACCGGGCCCCGGAAGGTGAACAGGAACAGGCTCACGTGGTCGCCGGGGCGGACCCCGACCTCCCAGAGGTCGCGGTACATCACGGCCGGGGGACCCACCGTGCCCTGCCCCCACCGTTCCGGCACCAGCGTCGGCTCCCCCGTGGTGCCCGACGTGGAGGTCACCGCGTTGAGCTCGCCCACGGGGACGCCGCACACGCCGCCGAAGGGGTCGCCGTGGCCGGCTCGCCAGGCCCGCAGCGCGTCCTTGTCGAAGGTGGGGGCCCGGGCCACGAAATCCGCGATCCCACCGAGGTCCTCGGGCCGGCACCCCGCCGCCTCCCAGAGGCTGCGGACCAGCGGCGCCCGCTCGTAGGCGAACGCCAGCGTCTCGGTGAGCAACTCCCACTGCAGCTCGGCGAGACGGTCGCGGGGCATCGTCTCGCGCTCGGCGTCGAAGTAGCGCGCCTCGCCCGGCGGGAGCGTCACCGTCACGGCGCGATTCCCAGTGCCGGGAGGCAGTAGCGCAGCACCTGTGCCCGGGCCTCGGCCCGGCCGATCGCCCGGCCGTCGAGGCGGGCACTGCCGAGCGTCCACACCAGGCCGGTGATCGTGACCGCGTCGAGCTCGGGATCCGCGGCGGGGAAGGCCCCGGCGGCCCGGCCCGCCTCGAGCAGCTCGACCAAGGGGCCGACCTCGGCCGCCAGCACCCGGGCCGCTTCGGTGGGATGATCGGCGGCGAGGCGGGCGAACTC
>CALEDW010000202.1 GCA_937949585.1 uncultured Acidimicrobiia bacterium | reverse complement strand
TCGCGGGGGTCGCGCTCGTGGGACTGGGCTGGGCGCTCGTGTTCCCGGCAGTCACCGCATGGACGGCCGCCCGGGTCGCGGACGCCGAGCGGGGATCGGTGCTCGGCTCCCTGGTTGCGTTCATGGACGTCGGACAGGGCGGCGGCGGATACCTGGTCGGAGCGGTGGCCGACGGATGGGGGTTCGGGTGGGCCTACGCGGTCCCGACGGCGGCGGGCGCCGCCGCCACCGCGCTGCTCGCCGGTCTGTCCCGGCCGGTCAGGCCGGCACCGGCACCCGCTCCTGCAGGCCCCGGATGATCCGCGCCTCGCGTTCGCGCAGCGGGCCGAGCAGCCGCCGGGCGCCCTCGCCCACCGGTCCGTGGCGGAGCGGCTCGGGGATCAGCAGCCCGCCGGCCCGCACCGCCTCACGCAGCGGAACCCAGGCGGTGCGCTCGGCGATCCCCCAGGGGAGGCCGTGCAGCTCACGGACCCGCCGGGGCAGTGTCCCGACGAGCAGCAGGTACATCAGGGAGTTCAGCGGTCCCATGACCGGGCCGACCGGCAGGTGGATGGCGGCGATGGCGGCCCGGTGGGCCATGGGCAACACGTTCGGGCGGTCGGAGTGGATGTAGCCGAAGTACAGGTCCCGGAACTCGTCCCAGGTCTCCGGGGCGGCGTCCGCGGGCATGCCGAAGAGCCGCCCGAACAGCTTCCAGTCCTCCCAGTAGCGGTGGATCTCGGTCGGGGTGAGCTCCCGCACGTAGGTGCGGTAGACGGCATGGGCCGACTCGCAGAGGACCCCCATGGTCCACAGCGACAGCCACGGGTCGGCCGCGTCGTACCGAGACCCGGCCGGGTAGTCGACCCCGATCGGCTCGTGCACCTCCCCCCGCACCCGGGAGTGCATGGCCGCCACCCGGGCCAAGGTGCGGTCGGCCTCGGCCCGGGACAGGAAGAACACGTCCTCGAACGCCGCCTGCGTGGCCAGCAGCCGCCCGTAGTAGTCGCCGGTGCGGGTGGCCCGGCTGCGCAGGTAGGTGCCGGTGAAGGCCATCGGCTCGAGGGCGCCGACCACCAGCGCCCGGGAGCCGTAGAGCATGCCGACCAGCCGCTCCTCCATGACCATCCGCAGCACGGACTCGCCCCGGGGGAAGTAGCCCCGGTCCTCGTCCGCGGTCCCGGCTCCCTCCGGTCGGTTCTCGGTCACCGCCCCGTCCACGTGCTCCCCCTCGCCCGGCCCGGTGGGCCGACACCGACTGCCTCGACCGACAGCCTCGCCAGCGGGACTGAACGCTGTCAACCTCGTACCACCCCCGGCTGCTCCTCTCCCGGATGCGGATTGGCCGCAGCCTCGACACCGGACCTAGGTTGCACGAACCCCGCAGCCGCCGGATTCCCGGCGACGGTGCGGTGGACCCCCCATGGACTCCCTGCGACTCGCGCTCGACAACCTGACCTCCCCGCCGGTGCTGGCCTTCGCCCTAGGGGTGCTGGCGGTCGTCGTCCGCAGCGACCTGCGCCTCCCCGACCCGATCCACACCTGGCTGGCCACCTACCTGCTGCTGGCGATCGGGCTCAAGGGGGGCCACGCCCTGCGGGAGGTGGCGTTCACCGACGTCGTCGGACCCGCCGCACTCACCATCGGGCTGGGAGCGGCGATCCCCGTGGTCGTGTTCTTCGCCAGTGGGCGCCTCCTCGGCCTCGGCGCCGCCGATGCCGGGTCACTGGCCGCGCACTACGGCTCGGTGTCGGTGGTGACCTTCACCGCCGCCACGGTGTTCGCGGTCGACGCCGGGTTCGGGTTCGAGCCGTTCATGACGGCGCTGGTGGCGCTGCTCGAGGTCCCCGGGATCATCGTGGCACTGCTGGTGGTCGCGCTGCGGGGCCACGGGGCCCCGTGGCGGGACGCCCTGCACGAGGTGCTCACCGGACGGAGCGTGCTGCTGCTGGTCGGCGGGCTGGCGATGGGGCTGCTGGCCGGTGACGACGCCTTCGCCCGGGTCGAGCCGTTCTTCGTCACGCTGTTCACGGGGTTGCTCACGCTGTTCCTGCTCGACATGGGTGCCACGGCGGCCACGTACGTCCGCTCGGACCGGTCGCTGACCCCGCGGGCGATCGCCTTCGGCGTCATTGCCCCCGTCGCGTTGGGCTGCACGGGCGTGCTCGCCGGGACCGCGATCGGGTTGTCGGTGGGTGGCGCCGCCGTGCTCGGCGCGATGGTGGCCAGTGCCTCCTACATCGCAGCGCCGGCCGCGGTGCGGATCGCCCTGCCCGACGCGGACATGGGGCTGTCGTTGGGCCTCGCCCTGGGGGTGACGTTCCCGTTCAACCTGGCCCTCGGGGTGCCGCTGTACCTCGCGCTCGCCCGCGCCGTCGGCTGAGGGGACCTCGCGGCGCGGACGGGCCGGTCGGTAGGGTGCGGGCCGTGACGTCCGCCTTCAAGCCCGCCCGCCTCGGCCCCGTCACCCTCAGGAACCGGATCGTCAAGGCCGCCACCTTCGAAGGTGTGATGCGCCGGGGCCGGGTGAGCGACGAGCTCGTCGAGTTCCACCGCCGGGTGGCTGCCGGCGG
>CALEDW010000201.1 GCA_937949585.1 uncultured Acidimicrobiia bacterium | reverse complement strand
CGCCGGTCCGGGGCCCGGGTCCGGGATCGGGCTGGGCTCCGGACGGTGGACCACCGTTGGACGCCGGCACGGGTCCCAGTCTAGGAATCGGGTGATGCGCGACCCGATCCGGGTGTTCCTGCTCGACGACCACGAGGTCGTGCGTCGAGGCCTGGCCGAGCTGCTCACCGCCGAGGGTGACGTCGTGGTGGTCGGGGAGGCCTCGACCGCGGCCGAGGCGCTCGCCCGCATCCCGCCCACCCGTCCCGACGTGGCCGTCCTCGACGTTCGCCTTCCCGACGGCAACGGTGTGGAGGTGTGTCGGGAGGTCCGCTCCCGCCACCCGGAGGTCCAGTGCCTCATCCTCACCTCGTTCGCCGACGACGAGGCGCTGTTCCAGGCGATCATGGCCGGGGCGGCCGGCTTCGTCCTCAAGCAGGTGCGGGGGGCCGATCTCCTCGAGGCGGTGCGCCGCATCGCCGCCGGGCAGTCGTTGCTGGATCCCGCGGTCACCGCCCGGGTCCTGGAGCGGGTACGGCGTGGCCCGGAGGAGGACGAGCGCCTCGCCCAGCTCACCCCCCAGGAACGCAACATCCTCGAGCTCATCGCCGAAGGTCTCACGAACCGCCAGATCGCCGAGCGCGTGCACCTGGCCGAGAAGACGGTCAAGAACTACGTGTCCAATCTCCTCGCCAAGCTCGGGATGGAACGCCGTACGCAGGCAGCGGTCTTCGCCGCCCGACTGGCGGCCGATCGGCGTCGGGATCCCTGAGCAGCACCCGGGACCTTCGGCCCCGCCGAGGGGACCGGTCGCCCCTGGCCGACGGAGGTCCCGGACCCGCATCCTGGGAACGCCGACGGTCCGAGCCGCGGCTGCGGCAGCGGCCCCGGGCGGGCCGGGAGGCCGCCGGGAAGGAGGTCGGGATGGACGTGCTGGTGGTGGAGGCCGAACCGGGGGCGGCGGCGCCCGCCGCGGCGCGACTCGAAGCAGCCGGGCACCGGGTGCACCGGTGCCACGAGGCGGGAGCCGACGCGTTCCCCTGCGTCGGCCTGACCGACGCGGGTGCCTGCCCGCTGGACGGGGCACCGATCGACGTTGCCCTGACGGTGAGGACAGGGGCGGGCGGTGCACCCACGGCGTTCGAGGACGGGCTGCGCTGCGCGCTCCGCCGGCGCCTGCCGGTGGTGGTCTGGGGCGGCGATCCCGGGCCGCTCGACGGTGTCACCGGGACGATCGTCGCCGGGACCGGTACCGACGTGGTGGCGGTCTGCGAGGCCGCCGCGCGCGAGGCATCGGAGCACGCCCGCGTGGCCGGTGAGATGCTGCGACGCACCCTCGAGAAGGCCGGGATCGATCCCGGTGGTGCTGCGGCGCACGTGACCCGTCACGAGGGGCGTCTCACCGTGGTGCTCGACGTGCCGTCGGGTCTCCCGGCCCGGCTGCTCGACGTGATCGCCGTGCGGGTCACCGCGGCGCTGCGCGAGTACGACCCGTACGCCACCGGGATCGACGTGAAGACCGAATCCGAGGTGCCGTCAGCGACCTGAGCCGTCAGCGAGCTGAGCCGTCCGACGGGACGCCCGCCGGGGGCGGGGCCGGTGGCGCCGGTGGCGGAGGTGCGGGCGGCGGGGGTGCAGGCGGCGGAGGGGTCGGGGGTGCCGGCGGGGACGGCGCCGTCCCACGGGCGATGCGGGTCGGTCGCATCGCGTACCGGGCCACGAACCGCTGGCGCACGTCGGGCCGCCCCGGCCGGGAGATGATCCGGAAGTTCTCGACCACGTAGCCGGTGAGCCCCTCGCGCACCACCCGCTCGGTGCCCGCAGGCAGGAGCGGATCGTCGACGTAGGTGACCGACGGGGGGATCGTCTCCAAGATGTTCGGTCCCTCGGCCCGGCAGGTCCGTCCTTCCCGGTTCCCGTACAACGACACGGTGATCGACGTCTCCGTGTAGGAGGTGCGGATGAGCACCCCGGAGCCGGAGTCGTTGCGGAACTTGTTGTCGATCGAGGGGTAGTTGAGCGTCGCCTCGCGCCCCATCGGGTAGCGGGAGATGTACAGCGAGTGCACGGTGTGCGTGACGTCCTCGTAGCAGCCGAAGAACACCGCGTTGAACAAGGTGGTGGACAGCTGGCTCACGCCGCCCCCCACGGCGTCCTCGTAGTCGAGGTCGGCGGTGATGGCGGGTGCCGGCACGTAGCCCTTCTCGACCGTGCGGGGGCCCAGCGCCTGGTTCAGGGAGAACACCGCGCCGGGCTCGACCACCGTGCCGTTGATCGTGTCGGCCGCGAGGTGGATGTTGCGCACCCGGGGCTGGCAGCACGGATGGGTGGTCGTGTAGCTGGAGACGAGCTCGGTGATGTTGAGCCGCTCGGCCCACTCCGTCGTCCTCGCCGGAGGCACCGGCTGCATCCCGACCGCGATCCGGCGTTCGGCACGGGCGATCGCGGCCGCCGCCGCGTCCAGGTCGGCGAGGCGCCCGTCGCGGGCGGGTACCACCCGGGCGCGCGCCCCGTCCACCTCCCAGGTGGCGTCGACCGGGGGGGTCTCCGCCGCCGCCAGCGGTTCGGCGAGTACCTCGCGCAACCGGGCCGGGTCGGCGGTCACCACGAGCCGGGATCCCCGCACCCGGGTGGCGAGGAGGCCGCCGACGGTCTCCGGCTCGAGGCGCACGGTCTGCGGTGGCTCGGCGGGGACGGTGATGCCGATCGGCGCGGCGAGGATCCGGCGGGCCTGCCGGAGTGCCCGGGCGACGTCGGTCCGGTCGATCACGGGATCGGTGCGACCGACCGGGAGGCGGACCACCCCCCGACCCCCGGCTGCGAGGTGGGTCCGGAGCCGCCGTTCCGCTTCCACCCGCTGCACCCCGATCCCGGCCTGCGGCCAGATCGGGACCACCCGCGCCCCCTCGAAGCGCAGGTCCCCGTCGACGAGACCGCGACCGGTGAGCCGGACCCAGCCGTCGAGCACTCCGGCGAGGCGGTCG
>CALEDW010000200.1 GCA_937949585.1 uncultured Acidimicrobiia bacterium | reverse complement strand
GAGCCCCAGCACCCCGATCGACGCCCCGGTGCCGAGCGCCGTCATGAGCACCCCGAACTGGGCCGACCCGGAGAGCACCTCGTTGGCGAACACCGGGCCCAGGGGCACCATGGCGCCGGCGCCGATGAGCCCGCCGCCCATCCCCACGATGACGGCCCGGGCGAGCCGTTCGTGACGGATGAACCGCAGTCCTTCGCGCACCTCGTACGCGGTGGCCCACAGGTCCACCCGCCCGCCGCCGGCGCGGCCCGGACCGGGGATCGGGAGGCGCAGCACCAGGACCGCCGAGGTGAGGTAGGTGGCGGCATCGACCCAGAGGGCCAACACCTCCTGGTCGACCTGCAGCGAGCTGAGGGCCTCGAACCCGCCCAGCCAGGTGGCCACCACGGCCAGCGCCGAGAACAGCACGCCGCCGAACGGGAACGTCCCGTACGAGGCCACCAGGCCGAGCGAGTTCGCCGAGGCCAGCTGCTGCGGCGGGACGAAGTTGGGGACGGAGGCGTCCTTGGCGGGTCCCCACAGCAGCGTGAGGATCTCGAGCAGGAACGAGGCCAGCACCAGCGCGGGGAGCGTGTTCACGAACGGCAGCACCGCGATCACCCCGGCCCGGCCGAGGTCGGCCGCCACCATCAGCTTGCGGCGGTCGATGCGGTCGACGAGCACCCCACCGATCGTGGCCAGGAAGAACCCGGGCACGACCCGGGCCACCATCACGAGGCTCACCGCCGCCGCCGAGTTGCCCGACACCCGCGCCGCGATGGCCAGGATCGCGAACAGGCCCACCCAGTCCCCGAGGCTGGACAGCACCTGCGCCGCCCACAGGCGGCGGAACGGCCGGTTGGCCAGGATCTCCCACGGTCGGGGCGGGAGCGGCGGCTCCTCCGAGGAGGGCGGGATGAACGGCGCCGGCTCCGAGGTCACGCGCCCCGAAGCCTAGGAGTCCCCCGCCCCCCGTCCCCGGCCCGGTCGCCCCGGCGCCGCGCCCTGCTGCCCGCCCCGCCCGCGTGCTCCCGCCGGTGTCCCTACCCCCTCCGTCGCCGCCGGTGCCGTCGATCTCCGTGCCGACGTCCCGGTCGTCGCCGCCTTGCTCGCACGCTTCTTCGCCGCCTTCTTCGCCGCCTTCTTCGCCGCCTTCTTCGACGCCGTCCTCGCCGTGCCGCCCGCCCGCCCGCCCCGGCGGGGGGCGGAGCCCGCCGCCCGGGCCGCCCGTTCCCGCAGGAGCTCGACGGCGTGGTCCAGGTCGAGCGTCGCGGGGTCGGTGCCCCGCGGCACGGAGGCGTTCGTGGTGCCGTCGGTGACGTACGGGCCGAAGCGGCCGTCGAGGACGCGCACCGGCGCACCGGTCTCGGGGTGGGGGCCGAGCTCGGCGATCGGGGACCGCGCCACCCGTCCCCGCCGCTTCGGCTCGGCGAACCGGGCCTCGGCCTCGGCGAGGGTGATGGAGAAGACCTGGGCCTCGTCGTCGAGGCTGCGGGTCTCGGCGCCCCGTTTCAGGTACGGGCCGTACCGCCCGGTCTGCGCGGTGATGGGCTCCCCGGTGGCGCCGGTCCCCACCAACCGGGGTAAAGCGAGCAGGGCGAGCGCTTCCTCCAACGTGACGCGTTCGGGGTCCATCGAGCGCAGCAGCGAGGCCCGCTTGGGCTTGGCGCCCCGCCCGGCGCCGGCCGGGGGGGCCTCGCCGAGCTGCACGAACGGCCCGTAACGACCCACGAGGACGAGCACCGGCAGGCCGGTCTCCGGGTCGGTGCCGAGGACCCGGGGTCCCGCACCACCCTGCTCGAGCAGCTCGACGGCCCGGGCGGGCGTGAGCTCGTCGGGGGCCAGGTCGGCCGGAACCGGCACCTTCTCCTCACCGCGGTGCAGGGTCTGACCGTTGCGCCAGACCCGCACCACCAGCTCCCGACCCTCGGGGTCGGTCCCGATGCGGATGGCGTTCACCTCGCTCATGTCGATCCGGGCGAGGCGCTCCTCGGAGACCAGCTCGGCGAGACCGACGTTGCCGTTGCCGTAGTAGAAGGTGTGCAGCCACTTCTCGGCCTCCGCCCGGCCCCGGGCCACCTCGTCGAGCGCCTCCTCCATCGTGGCGGTGAACGCGTAGTCGACGAGGTGCGGGAAGTACCGCTCGAGCAGTTGCGTCTTCGCGAACGCCGTCCAGGTGGGGACGAGCGCGTTGCCCTTCTTCCACACATAGCCCCGCTCGTTCGTGATCGTGTCGAGGATCGAGGCGTACGTCGACGGTCTCCCGATGCCGAGCTCCTCGAGCCGGCGCACCAGTGTGGCCTCGGTGTAGCGGGCCGGCGGCTGGGTGGTGTGGCCGGCGGGGCTCAGCTCGCGCAGCGCGACCCGCTCGCCCTCGTCGACGGGGGGCAGGGTGGCCGTGGCCCCGGCCCCCCGGTCCTCGGCGTCCTCGTCGGCCTCGACCCCCACCGGGGTTCCGGGTCCGGGCGCCTCGGTGCCGTCGCCGGCCCCGGCGTCGCCGGTGCCGGTGGACGACGCCGGCTCCCCGGTCTCCCAGGCGAGGCGGTACCCCGGGAACGCATAGGTCCGTCCGGAGGCCCGGAACGTGGCCTCCACACCGTCGGCACCGCGACCGGCGATGCGCAGCGTCACGGTCTCACCCCGCGCGTCGGGCATCTGGGAGGCGAGCGTGCGACGCCAGATCAGCGCGTAGAGGGCCCGTTCGTCGTGGTCGAGCTCACCGGCCACGTCCTCGGGGCTGCGGAAGCGGGCCCCGGCCGGTCGGATCGCCTCGTGTGCCTCCTGGGCGTTCTTCACCCTGGCGGCATAGGACCGGGGATGCTCGGGTACCAGCTCGGGCCCGAAGCGCTCGGCGATCTCGGCGCGGGCCGCGGCCAGCGCCTGCTCGGAGAGCTTCACGCTGTCGGTACGCATGTAGGTGATGTAGCCCCGCTCGTAGAGACGCTGCGCCACGCCCATCGTGCGACCGGCACTGAACCGGAGACGGTTCGCGGCCTCCTGCTGGAGCGTCGTCGTCTTGAACGGCGGCCGGGGCCGTTCCGTGAACGGCTTCGCCTCGCGGCTGCGCACCACGAACGCCGCGTCGCGCAGGCGACCGGCGAGCGAGGCCGCGGCCGCTTCGTCGAGCCGGACGGCCTCGGTGCCCTCCCTAAGCCGGCCGGTGGCGGGATCGAAGTCCCGTCCGGTCGCCACCCGGCGGCCGTCGAGCGCCTCGAGCCGGGCCCCGAAGGCCCGGCCCTGCGCCTCGAACACCGCCTCCAGGTCCCACCAGGTGGCCGGCCGGTGCGCCATGCGCTCCCGCTCACGCTCGACCACGAGCCGGGTGGCCACGCTCTGCACCCTTCCGGCCGAGCGCGCACCGCCCACCCGTCGCCACAGGACCGGCGAGACCTCCCATCCCACGAGCCGGTCGAGGGCCCGCCGTCCCTCCTGGGCCTCCACCAGCTTCATGTCGAGCTCCCGCGGCCGGGCCAGGGCCTCGGTGATGGCCTCCCGGGTGATCTCGTGGAACACCATGCGCTTGACCGGCACCGACGGGCGCAGCAACTCGACCAGGTGCCAGGCGATGGCCTCCCCCTCCCGGTCCTCGTCGGTGGCGAGGTACAGCTCCCCGGCGTCCTTCAAGGCCTTGCGCAGCTCGGTCACGACCTGGCGCGCCCGACCTTCCGGCGGGGCGTAGCGGAGCGCGAAGTGGTGCTCGACGTCCACCCCCAGCTCCCGGCGGGGCAGGTCCCGCACGTGGCCGTACGACGCCCGCACCACGAAGTCCCGGCCCAGGAACCGGCTGATCGTGTCGGCTTTCGTCTTCGACTCGACAATGACGAGCGATCTGGCCACGGTCCACCTTCGATCGTGATCCGGCCCGGCGACGCTACCCGCGCCGCCGTGGGCCCGGGCGCCCGGCCCGGCGGCCCGCCACCGGCGGGATCGGGTGCCGGGCACCCGGTCCCGTCGCCCGCCGGGCGTCAGTAGGCGGGGCCGCTGGCGCCGGTCTCGGCCTCGGCGGCCACGAACACCTCGGTCTCCTCGGCGAAGCTCCCCCCCTTGCGCTTCGAGAACGCGATCGCCGCCAGCAGCACCAGCAGCGCCACCACGGCGATCGTGTAGCGGGCAGGGTCGTTGTCCTGGAGGCGGATGATCGCCGGCAGGATCAGCAGCGACACGAGGTTCATGACCTTGATGAGGGGGTTGAGGGCGGGCCCGGCGGTGTCCTTGAACGGGTCACCGACCGTGTCGCCGATGACCGCGGCCTTGTGGGCCTCGGAGCCCTTACCGCCTTCGGCCCCGTCCTCGATGTACTTCTTGGCGTTGTCCCAGGCCCCACCGGAATTGTTGAGGTAGTTCGCCATGAGCTGCCCGGTCAGGATCACCGCGGCGAGGAACGCCCCGAGAGCGAAGTAGTTCACCCCGAACCCGATGATCACCGGGGTGAGCACCGCCAGCAGGGCGGGGGTGGCCAGCTCCCGCAGCGACGCCGCGGTGCAGATGTCGATGACCGGTCCGTAGTCGGGGCGCCGCTCCCCGGCCATGATCTTGCCGTCGCGGAACTGCTTGCGTACCTCCTGGACCACCGTGCCGGCGGTGCGGCCCACCGCCCGGATGGCCAGGGCCGAGAACATGAACGCGATCGAACCGCCGATGAGCAGTCCGATGAACGTCTTCGGTTCGGCGACGTTGATGGAGATGTCCGAGAAGATCTGTCCGCTCTTGCGCAGCTGCTCGAACTCGTCGAACGGCAGCGTCTCGGCACCCACCGTCTCGATGTACGAGGCGAAGATGGCGACGGCGGCGATCACGGCGGAGCCGATGGCGAACCCCTTGGTCACCGCCTTCGTGGTGTTGCCGACCGCGTCGAGGCTCACCATGATCCGCTCCGGCTCGCCGGAGAACTCGCCCGACATCTCGGCGATCCCGGCCGCGTTGTCGGCCACGGGGCCGAAGCTGTCCTCGGAGACGACCACCCCCGTGGTGGCGAGCATCCCCATTCCGGCCAGGGCCACGAGGTACAGCCCGAACTGGGTGTTCCCGCCCGACAACCCCACCGCGGTGCCGATGGCCACCGCGATCGCCACGATGGCCCAGACCGCCGATTCCAGGCCGGTGGACGTGCCCGACAGCACGACGGTGGCCGGCCCCGTACGGGCCGATTCGGCGATCTCGCGTACCGGGGCGCGCTCGGTGGAGGTGAAGTACTCGGTGAGATGGCTGACCACCTGGGCGAGCACCAACCCGATGAGCACCGCCCCGAACATCCGCAGCCCGGGGTTGCCGACCGTGGCCCCTTCGTTGCCGACGTAGGTGAGGGCCACCGCCAGCGTGCCGGCCACGGCCAGGACCCCGGCCGTCACGAACCCCCGGTTGATCGACGACATCGCGGTGCGGTCCGACTCGCGGGCCCGCACCGCCATGACCCCGATGATGCTGGCGATCACGCCGACGGCCCGGGCCACGAGCGGGAAGATGAGCCCGATCGCCCACCGCTCCGGGTCGTCGGGGTACAGCGACTGGAACGCCGACACCCCCAGGATGATCGCGGCGACCAGCGTGACCTCGTAGCTCTCGAACAGGTCGGCGGCCATACCGGCGCAGTCACCCACGTTGTCGCCGACGTTGTCGGCGATGACGGCCGGGTTGCGGGGGTCGTCCTCGGGGATGCCCTGCTCGACCTTGCCGACCAGGTCGGCGCCCACGTCGGCGGCCTTGGTGAAGATCCCTCCCCCGACCCGCATGAACAGCGCGATGAGCGATCCCCCGAAGCCGAAGCCGACGAGGATGATCGACGAGGTGTTCTGGAAGATCATGATGATCACGGTGGCGCCGAGGAGGCCGAGGCCCACCGTGAACATCCCGGCCACACCTCCGGTGCGGAACGCGACGCGCAGCGCCGCCGCCAGCGACCCGGTCCGGGCGGCGGCGGCGGTACGGACGTTCCCGCGTACGGCGAGGCTCATGCCGATGAAGCCCGTCAGCCCCGACATCAGGCAGCCGGCGAGGAACCCGAGCGTCCGGTACAGCCCCGACTCACCGAAGGACAAGGCGACCTGGTTCGTCTCGGGGTTCACGATCTTGGTGGAGGTGACGAACACGATGATTCCCACCGGCACGAGGATCAGCGCGATGGACCGGAACTGGCGCCGCAGGTAGGCCATCGCGCCCTCCTGGATGGCCCCGGAGATCTCGCTCATCTTGGGAGTGCCGGCGTCGCAGGCCAGCACGCCCCGGGACAGGGCGATCCCCACGCCGATCGCCAGCAGCGCGCAGGCCCCGGAGAAGAGCAACCAGAACCACTCGATTCCCCGGAGGTCGAACTGCTGGAAGCCGCCTTCGGCGGCGAGCACAAGGTTCATCGCCTGTCGTTCTCCTTGCCGGGTACGCCGGGCGCGTCGAAGGGGGCCGCGGCGGGGGGTCGGATCCGTGACGGCTCCGTCACGGACGGGTGAATCTAGCCGCGGTCCCTCCGTGGACCCGGGGTCGAGGGGGGACCGGGATCCGGTCGGGAACTCGTCCTCCCCGCCCCGGGGTCACCCGTCGACATGGTAGGGAACCGACGTCACGACCGTTCCCTTGCGGAACAGGAGGCGCCCCTTGAGGATCAGCGCGCTCTGGTTGTGCAGGAGCTGCTCCCACCACCGGCGTACGACGAACTCGGGGATGATCACCGTGACGATGTCGTTGTCCCGCTTCGCGTCGAGCTCGTCGATGTACTGGAGCACGGGGCGGCTGAGCTCGCGGTAGGGGTTGTAGACGATGTCGAGGGGCACCTCGATGCCGAGGGCGCGCCACTTCTCGAGCATGCGCTCCGACTCCGCGGGATCGGACACCACCGTGACGGCCAGCAGCCGGTTCGGGCGCAGCGACGAAGCGTAGGCGAGCGCTTCCAGTACCCCTCGGTGCACCGAGCCGACCAGTACCACCACCGTGTGGTTCATGCGCCGGGGCCGGAACCCCGGGGTGATGGCCAGCGCCTCCCGCACACCTTGGTAGTGCCGGTGAATCGTGCGGAACAGCAGCAGGATGGCCGGGATCACCACGATCGGCAGCCAGGCCCCGCCGGTGAACTTCGTGACGGCCACGACACCCAGCACGAGCGCCGTGGCGGTGGCACCGACCCCGTTCGTCACGAGCTTGCGGCGCCAGCCCTGTTCCCGCCGGTGCAGGTGGTAGCGCACCATCCCGGCCTGCGACAACGTGAAGGAGGTGAACACCCCGACGGCGTACAGCGGGATGAGCGCGTTGGTGATGCCGCCGAAGGCCACGATGAGCGCACCGGCCGCGATCGACAGCACCACGATGCCGTTGGAGAAGACGAGGCGGTCGCCGCGGTTCGTGAGTTGCCGGGGCAGGTAGCCGTCGGCGGCGACGATGGACGCCAGCCTGGGGAACCCGGCGTAGGCGGTGTTGGCGGCGAGGACCAGGATGGCGGCGGTGGCGATCTGCAAGGCGACGTACAACGGTCCGGAGCCGAACACCGCGATGCCCATCTGGGAGATCACCGTCTCGCGCTCGGTGGGGTACGGGCCCAGTCGGTGCGCCAGCACCGACAGCCCGAAGAAGAGGCTGCCCAGGATCACGCCCATCCACACGAGGGTCGTGGCCGCGTTGCGGGCCTCGGGCCGGCGGAAGGCCGGGACCCCGTTGGAGAGCGCCTCCACCCCGGTGAGGGCCACCGCACCCGAGCTGAAGCCCTTGAGGAGGATGAAGAGGCTGAGGGTGCCCCCGGTGAGCGTGCCGTCGAACGCTTCGGGATCGACCTCGATCCGGCCCAGGTCCCCTTGGGTGCTGCGGATGAGGCCGTAGACGATGAGCGACCCGATGAGCAGCACGTACAGGTAGGTCGGCACCGCGAAGATCCGGCCCGACTCCTTGACGCCGCGCAGGTTGGCCAGCATCACCAGGGCGATGAGCGCCAGCGCCAACTCCACCCGGTGCGTCTGCAGGTCGCGCAGGGCGGGCATCGAGACGATCGCCGCGACACCGGCGGAGATCGACACCGCCACGGTGAGGATGTAGTCGATGAGCAGCGACGCGCCGGCGACCAGGGAGGCGGTCTCGCCGAGGTTCTCCCGGCTCACCACGTAGGCCCCGCCGCCGCCCGGGTAGGCGAAGATCACTTGGCGGTACGACGAGATGACGATCACCAGCAGGATCGCCACCGCGAAGGCGATCGGCACCAGACGGCTGAGGCCCAGCGCCAGGCTGGAGGCCCCCACGGCCACGACGAAGAGGATCTCCTCGGTGGCGTAGGCGCTCGAGGAGATGGCGTCGGAGGAGAACGTGGCCAGTGCCACCTTCTTCGAGACGCGCTGATGCTCCTCCTCGACGGTCGCCAGCGGCCGACCGACCAGGATGCGCTTCAGCACCGACACCGAGCCGTCACCTCGCCTCGGGAACCCGCGACGGACCGTTCCCGTCGCGCCGGTCAGTCTCGCACGCGCCGCCCGCCGCCCCGCTCACCGGGAGTCCCCCGACCGGTCCCGGGCCGGCCGCGGCTAGGTTGCCGGCCCATGCGGGTCGCGATCGCCGGAGCCGGCAACGTGGGGCTGCACGTGGCCAACGCCCTGCGCCGGTCGGGGCACGAGGTGCTGCTCATCGAGCAGGTCGAGGCGGTGCGGGAGCGGGCCGTGACCGAGCCCGGGATCGAGTGGCATCTCGGCGACGCCTGCGAGGTCTCCTCCTTGCGAGAGGCACACCTGGAGACCTGCGACGTGCTCGTGGCCGCCACCGGCGACGACGAGGACAACCTGGTGGTCTCGCTGCTCGCCAAGCAGGAGTTCGGCGTGCCCCGGGTGATCGCGCGGGTGAACCACCCGAAGAACCAGTGGATGTTCAACGAGAACTGGGGTGTCGACCTGTACGTGTCCACCCCCCACCTCATCACCGCCATGGTGGAGGAGGCGGTGACGGTCGGCAAGCTCGTCGAGATCCTGCGCTTCGAGCGGGGCCTGGCCCGGCTCGTCGAGGTGAAGCTCCCCGACGACGCGCCGGTGGTGGACCGGGCGATCCACGAGCTCGACATCCCCCGGGAGGCCACCTTCGTGGCCGTACTGCGCGAGGAACACCTGGTCGTGCCCCGCGGCGACACCGTGTTCGAGGCCGGCGACGAGGTCCTGGCGCTCGTCACCCCGGACTCGGAGGACGCGATCCGAGAGCTCCTCACCGGCGAGCGGGCGGGAGACTGAGCGTCCCCGCCGCGGCCGCGGCGGTCGGCGTCAACGGGGCAGCAGCCGGTACCACGGGTTGTACACCAGCCGGTCGGGGCCGTGCGTCGTGACCACACCTTCTGCCACGAGCCGCCGGCCGGTGGTGAGACCGCCGATGCGTTCACGGCCCAGGAACACCAGGGTGATCGCGCCGCGCCCGTCCCGCACCGTGACCTCCAGCGCCGGCGCCCCCGCTCGGGGCACGACCCGCACCGCGCTCACCTCGCCGGCGAAGCGGACCGGCGTCCGCTGCGGCAGGCGGTCGATCGGGGTGACCCCGAGCCCTTCGCAGAACTCGGCCAGGCGCTCCCGGTCGAGCTCCTCGACCGGCTTGGTGATCCGCTCGACGAACCTGCGCAGCCCCACGCCGCCTCCCGCCGCCGTCGCCCGCCTCCGGCTCCCATCGTCGTGAGCGGACGCCTGCGGCGGGCAGGCTACCGGTCTCCCCGGGGTGAGCACCCCGGCCCGCCGCGGCTCCGGACCGGCACGGGGCACACCGTTACCATGCGGGGGTGC
>CALEDW010000199.1 GCA_937949585.1 uncultured Acidimicrobiia bacterium | reverse complement strand
GATGACGACCGCCACGCCGCCCCGCCGCCCCGAGGCCGGTTTCACGATCCTCGAGCTGCTCACCGCGCTGCTCGTGATCGCGGTGCTCATCGGGGTCGCGCTGCCCACGTTCCTCGGCGCCCGCCGCCCCGCCGGCGACCGGGCCGCCATGACGCTCGCCCGCAACGCCCTGCTCACCGCCCGGTCCGTCCTCGCCGACACCGACACCTACGCCGGTGTCGATCCGGCGACGCTCGCCGCTTCGGAGAACACGATCGCGTTCGTCGAGGCCGACACCCCGGCCGCCGCATCGCGCACCGAGGTGTCGGTCGCCATCGGCACCACCGGGACCGACAGCTGGGTGATCCTGGCCTCCGGTTCGAGCTCGGGGCGCTGCTTCGCGCTCTACGACGTGGGGGAGGGCCAACCCGGTCACCGGCGCACCGACACCCCCACGTGCCGGGCCGCCGACTTCGACCCCAGCGGTCCCTGGGGCGACGCCTGGCCGTGAGCCCCGCCGGTGCGGCCACGCCGGACGCGAGCTCTGGTCATCGGGGCGCGCCGTGGCGGCCGGGGATGACCGGAGCTCGGCGGCAGGGCGCGTAGCCTCGCCGGGCGATGACCGGGTTCACCGCCGTCGCCTGCGGTGTGCTGGGACTGGCGGTGGGGTCGTTCCTCAACGTCGTGATCCACCGGGTCCCCCGGGGCGAGTCGGTGGTCCGGCCCCGGTCGCGCTGCCCCGGGTGCGAGACCCCGATCGCGGCGCGTGACAACGTGCCGGTCCTCTCCTACGTGGCGCTGCGGGCACGGTGCCGGGCCTGCGGCACCCGGATCCCTGCCCGCTACCCTGCGGTCGAGGTGCTCACCGCCGCGCTGTTCGCGGCGATAGCCCTGCGGTTCGGCCCGTCGGCGGAGCTGCCCGCCTACCTGGCGCTGACCGCCGCGCTCGTGGCGCTGTCGGTGATCGATCTCGACACGTTCCTGCTGCCCGACGTCATCACCTACCCCCTCGCCGGCGCCCTCCTCGTGCTCCTCGGCGTCGCTGCCGCGGTGCGCGCCGAGCCGGGGACCTGGGCGCGGGCGGCGGGCGGCGGGGCCGTTGCGTTCGGGTTCTTCCTCGTCGTCCACCTCATCTCGCCTCGCGGCATGGGCTTCGGTGACGTGAAGCTCTCCTTCTCCCTGGGCGCGGCGCTCGGGTGGCTGTCGTGGGGGCACGTGTTCGTCGGGCTGTTCCTCGGGTTCCTGCTCGGGGCGCTGGTCGGGACGGTGCTGATCGCCGCCGGGCGGCGCAGCCGCCGCCAGCACATCCCGTTCGGGCCGTTCCTCGCCGCCGGGACGCTCCTCGGGGTCCTGGCCGGCGAGCCGCTCCTCGAGGTGTGGCTGGGTCGCTGACCGGGTCCGGGCGCCGCTGCGTTGACCGACCGGTACCCCCGCGCCTAGGACTACGGCGTGGCCGACGCCGTCGCCGCGCTCGCCGAGCTGCTCGGCCCCGACCGGGTGACCTCCGGGGAGGCCGCGCACGACGACGACACCCACGACGAGTGCCTCACCGTCGCCCCGGTCCGTCCCGCAGCGGTGGTGCGCCCCGCGTGCACGGCCGAGGTCGCCGAGATCCTGCGCTGGGCGCACGCCGAGCGGGTCCCGGTCACCGCCCGGGGGTCCGGCACCGGGCTGAGCGGCGCGGCGGTGCCGCACCCCGACGGGATCGTCGTGGCCTTCGACCGCATGGACGCCGTCCTCGAGGTCGACGCCGACAACCACACCGCCACCGTGCAGCCCGGGGTCACCCTCGCCGCCCTCGACGAGGAGCTCGCCCGCCACGACCTCGTCTACCCGGTGTTCCCCGGCGAGTACTCGGCCAGCATCGGCGGCAACGTCGCCACCAACGCCGGGGGGATGCGGGCCGTGAAGTACGGCGTGACCCGCCACCAGGTGCTGGGGCTGGAGGCGGTGCTCGCCGGCGGTGAGGTCATCCGCACCGGCGGCAAGTACGTGAAGGCCACCACCGGCTACGACCTCACCCAGCTCATCATCGGCTCCGAGGGCACCCTGGCGCTGGTCACCGAGGCGACGCTGCGCCTGCACCCGCGCCCGGCGCACCAGGCGACGGTGCTGGCCCCGTTCCGCACCTTGGAGGAGGTGACCCGGGCCGTGCCGCGGATCATCTCGGCCGGACACGCCCCGACGATCCTCGAGTACATCGACATGCTCACCATGGCCGCCACCACCGCCCATGTCGGCCTCGACCTCGGGATCCCCAGGGACGTGGCCGACGCCGCGCTCGCCTACCTCGTGATCGTGCTGGAGGCGAGCCGCGACGACCGGCTCGCCGAGGACACCGAGGCCCTCGCCGTCCACCTCGCCGACCTCGGCGCCATCGACGTGTACGTCCTGCCGCCCCAGGCCGCCGTCTCGCTCATCGAGGCCCGCGAGCAGGCGTTCTGGGTGGCCAAGGCCAACCACGCCGACGACATCGTCGACGTGGTCGTGCCGCGGGCCGAGATCCCCACCTTCATGAGCGAGGTGGCGGCGCTGGCCGAGCGTCACGGCGCCTGGATCGCCGGGTGCGGCCACGCCGGGGACGGCAACGTGCACCTGTCGGTGTTCCAGGGTGACCCCGAGGTCCGCCACCGGCTCCTGCGGGAGCTGTTCGAGACCGGGATGCGCCTCGGCGGGGCGATCTCCGCCGAGCACGGGCTCGGGCTCGCCAAACGCGACCACTTCCTCGCCCTCGAGCAGCCGGCGAAACTCGAGCTCATGCGCCGCATCAAGGCGGCGTTCGACCCGCACGGGATCCTCAACCCCGGCAAGGTGCTCTGAGGTGCGCTGAGCCCGTCCCCGCCCCAGGAGGTCCGGTGGCCCACAACGGCGCGCAGGCTCTGATCCGCACCCTGGTCGCCTCGGGGGTCGACGTGTGCTTCGCCAACCCGGGGACCTCCGCGATGCACTTCGTCGCCGCGCTCGACGACGTGGCGGAGATGCGCGGGGTGCTCACCCTGTTCGAGGGGGTGGCCAGCGGCGCCGCCGACGGCTACGCCCGCCTCGCCGGCCGGCCCGCCGCAACGCTGGTGCACCTCGGCCCGGGGCTCGGCAACGCCGTCGCGAACCTGCACAACGCCCGCCGCGCCCGCAGCCCCGTGGTCAACGTCGTCGGCGACCACGCCACGACCCACCGCTTCGACGTGTTCCTCGCCTCCGACATCCCCGCGATGGCCCGTGCCGTCTCGGGCTGGGTCCACACCTGCGACCACCCGGCCCGGGTCGGCGCCGACGCCGCCGCCGCGGTCGCCGCCGCGCTCGGCCCGCCCGGCCAGGTCGCCACCCTCATCCTCCCGGCCGACGTGTCCTGGGGCGGGCCGGCCGAGCCCGCCACCGCATCGGTCGCACCGAAGGCGGGCCGGGTGGTGGAGGCCGAGAGGGTCGAGGCGGCCGTCGAGGCGCTCCGCTCCGGCGAACCGGCAGCGCTGCTGGTCGGGGGCACGGTCACCGCCGACGTCACGGCGCTCCGGGACGGCGCCCGCATCTGCGCGACGACCGGTGCCCGGTTCCTCGCCGAGACGTTCCCCGCCCGGCTCGAGCGCGGTGCGGGGATCCCCGCCCCCGAGCGGCTCGGCTACCTCGGCGAGTTCGTGGTCGCCCAGCTCGCCGGCATCCGCCACCTCGTGCTCGTCGACACCCACCGGCCGGTCTCGTTCTTCGCCTACCCCGACCGGCCCAGCGTGCTGGTGCCCGACGGCTGCGAGGTCCACGTGCTCGCCGTGCCCGGCGACGACGCACCCGGGGCGCTCGCCGCCCTCGCCGACGCGCTGGGCGCGGCGCCGACACCCGTCCCGGCGCCCGGTGCGTCCCGACCGGCCCGGCCCGTCGGTGCGCTCACCGGCGAGACGGTCGCCGCCGCGCTCGGGGCGCTGCTGCCCGAGGGCGCGGTGGTGATCGACGAGGCCGCCACCCAGGGGCTGTGGGCACCCGGCGCCACCGTCGGCGCACCGCCCCACACCTGGTGCTCCATCACCGGGGGGGCGATCGGCTACGGAATCCCCGCCGCGCTCGGCGCCGCGATCGGCGCGCCCGGTCGGCCGGTGGTGAACCTCGAGGCCGACGGCTCGGCGTGCTACACGATCCAGGGCCTGTGGTCCCAGGCCCGCGAGGGCCTCGACGTCACCACCGTGATCCTCAACAACCGGTCGTACGCCATCTTGAACATGGAGCTCGACCGGGTCGGCGCCGGGGCCGGGGGACCGGCCGCCCGTCGCATGCTCGACCTGTCCGACCCCGACCTCTCCTTCACCCGGATCGCCGAGGGATTCGGGGTCCCCGCCACCGTCGCCACCGACGCCGAAGGGTTCACCACGGCGCTGGAGCGGGCGCTGGCCGAGCCCGGCCCGCACCTCGTCGAGGCGGTGCTCGCCGCCGGCTGAGCAGCGCCGCGCCGGGGGCCTGCTCCGGATCGCGCGCCCGTCGGCCGCGGGCCGTCACCGGCGGTTCGGCCCGTCCGTCGCTCCTCAAGAAGTCGGGCCCGCCTACCGATGTTCCTCTGGTGGTGCCGTGTTGACGGTTGTTGCCGGTGGTACTTACTGTTGCCTGAGTGCTGAGAGGGGCCCTGCGTGGCGCGTGCACTCCCCGATGACCTCCTGACCACCCGTGAAGTCGCCGAGGCGATCCGGGTCTCGACGATGACGGTGTACCGCCTCATCAAAGCAGGGGAGCTGCCGGCGATCCGGGTCGGGCGGCACCTGCGGATCCGTCGCCGCGACCTGCTCGCCTACCTCGACGCCCGGGTGGTCGGTGCCGACGGTGAGGGAGGCGGGCGATGGCCCGGCGGGTGATCGGCCTCGACATCGGGACCTCCGCCGTTCGGGTCGCCGAGGTGGAGCTCGGGGCGGTCCCGCGCCTGGTGACCTTCGGGCAGCTCGCACTGCCGCCGGGGGCGGTCACCGACGGGGAGATCGCCGATCCCGCGGCGGTCACCGCCGTGATCGCCCGGCTCTGGAAGGAGCTGTCGCTGCGTCGCGGCGCCGACGTGCGCCTCGGGCTGGCCGGCCCGCGCCTCATCGTCCGGACCGTCGAGCTGCCGCAGATGCCACCCGCGGAGCTCGCCGCCGCCGTCCGGCTCAACGCCGGGGACCTGATCCCGATCCCGGTGGAGGACGCGGTCCTCGACCACGAGGTGCTCGAGACCCTCGGCCCGGGCCCGGGCGCCCCGGCCGAGGCGACCGAGCCGGGGGCGCCGGCCCCGGCCGGGCGGGTCCGGGTCCTGCTCGCCGCCGCGCACCGCGGCCTGGTGGAACGGGCGGTGGCGACCGTCCGGGCCGCCGGGTTGCGGGTGCGGGCGGTCGACCTCGTACCGCTGGCGCTCATCCGCTCGGTCGGGCGGCGGGTCTCGGACAACGGCGAAGGTGCCGAGGCGATCGTCGACGTCGGCGCCGGGCTCACCGTGGTCGTCGTCCACGAGCTCGGGTTGGCCCGCTTCGTGCGGGTCCTCTCCGGGGGAGGCGGGCGGGTGACCGCCGCGCTCGCCGAAGGGCTCGCGCTCGACGCCGAGCAGGCCGAGGCCCTGAAACGACAGCTCGACGCCGCGCCGGTCGCAACCGCCGACCGGGCCCGCGCCGTGATGGCCCCGGCCGTCGACGAGCTCGCCGAGGCGGTGCGTTCCTCGCTCGACTACGCCCGCACCCAGCCTGATGCGCCCCGCATCCTGCGGGTCGTGCTCACCGGCGGCGGCTCGCTCACCCCGGGCCTGGCCAGCCGGATCACCGAGCTCACCGGCATGCCGGTGGAGCCCGCCCGGCCCCGGGAGACCCTGGCGGTCGGGGAGCTCGGCTTCCCCGAGGAGGTCGTGCCGAGCCTCGACGTGTACCTGGGTGTCCCCGTCGGGCTCGCCCTGGGCGCCCGGCTCACCGGGAAGCGGATCAACCTCCTCGGCGGTGCACCGGCCGGTGTGGGCCTGCCCCGGGGCCTGCTGGTCGGCGCCGCGGTCGGCGGCGCCGTGCTGGTGCTGGTGCTCGGCGGCCTCTGGGTGCAGAAGCGGGCGCAGTTGTCCGACGAGCGGAGCCGCCTCCGGGCCGCCGAGCAGCAGAACGCCCGGCTGGAGC
>CALEDW010000198.1 GCA_937949585.1 uncultured Acidimicrobiia bacterium | reverse complement strand
CGATGAAAGGGTCGTATGCAGGCTGCTCCCCTGTCGCATCGCGCCCTGGCCGGTCTGGCGGCCTTGACCGTCGCCGCCACGGTGACCGTCACCGCTGCCGTCGGGACCCCCGGCCCGTCGCCCCGCCCGCCCCTCGCCGGTGCCCGGCCGGTCTCCGCCGCCGGTGTGCCCGTGATGGGACCGTCCCAGCTCGGAGCCGCTCAGCTCGCCCGCTGGTACGGGGCTCAGAACCGCAACCCCCGCCTGCCGGTCACGATCGAAGAGCTCGCCGCGATCTTCATCGACGAGGCCCGCAGGGTCGGGGTCCGGGGCGACCTCGCCTTTGTGCAGTCGATCATCGAGACGGGCTGGTTCGAGTTCCGCGGCAGCATGGTCCGCCCGGAAGACTTCAACTACGCCGGTCTGGGCGCCTGCGATTCCTGCAGTTCCGGGCGTCGCTTCCCGACCCCCCGACTCGGTATCCGGGCCCAGGTGCAGCACCTGCGCAACTACGCCGACCTCACCTCGCGTGCGGCCCACCTGCCCAACCCGCCGGTGCGGCACTGGTACGCCTGGCCGAGCCTGGACCCGGAGCGGGCCGTTCGCAACTTCGACACGTTCTTCGCCAAAGGTCGCGCCCCGACCTGGAACCAGATGGGCGGCGGGAACTGGGCCACCGACCCGGGCTACGGCACGAAGATCCTCTCGCTCTACAACCGGGCGTTGGTGTTCAACGGCTTGCCCGGGGTCTGCCCCCCCGACCGGCCGGCGTTCGGCGCCGAGCAGGCGAGGCAGTGCCCCGTGGTGATCCGCCATCCGGGCCGTGCGGTGGTGAGCCGTCCACAGGGCGGATCCTGGATCCTGAACGGGAACGGGACGGTCACCGGCGTCGGCGCCCCGACCTTCGGCGCGCCGAGCTTCGACCACGACGCGGCGCGCGATCTGGCCGCCATGCCCGACGGCAACGGCTACCTCGTCCTCGATGCCTACGGCACCGTGCACAAGTTCGGATCGGCCACCGCCGGTCCCATCGCCACGCTCGGGTCCCCCCGTTTCGGGTTCGACATCGCCCGTGGCCTCGTGGTCAGCCCGGACGGCGCCGGCTACGCGGTGCTCGACGGTTGGGGCGGGATCCACGTCTACGGCTCGATGCCCCGCTTCAGCGGCGCGCCGTACTGGCCGGGCTGGGACATCGCCCGGGCGATGGCGCTGACCCCGGACGGCGGAGGGCTGCTCGTGCTCGACGGCTGGGGCGGCGTCCACGCCCTGGGGACGGCCCGGTCGCGCGGCGGACCGTACTGGCCGGGGTGGGACATCGCCCGTGACATCGCGACCACCCCGAGCGGTGCCGGCTATGCGGTGCTCGACGGGTGGGGTTGGGTGCACACGGTCGGCGACGCCCCTCGCGCCACCTCGAGCGGGTGGTTCCCTGCCGACCGCTGGCGGGGCCTGACCCTCGCCGGCACCCGCTGGCTCACGGTCCGCAACGACGGGCTCACGTCCTTGCGCTGAACCCGGACCGCACCCGCAGCCGGGCCCAGACCGCCCGGTGATCGGAGCCGGTGGCCGGCCCGATCCCACCGTCGAGGACCTCGAGCCCGTCGTCGATCCAGAGGTGGTCGATCTGGCTGTGGGGTCGCCCGGCCGGCCAGGTGGCACCCCGCACGGCACGGCGGCGGTGCCGCAGCACCGGGGCGACGACCGTTCCCCACATGTTGCAGTCCCCGGCGATCACGCTCGGCCCCGTCACCCGCTCGGCCAGTGCCCGGTCGAGGCGGCGCAGCTGCGGCAGCGACCCCCACAGCCGGTGGGAGGCGTGGACGCCGGCGACCGTCACCGCGGCCGGGGTCCGCCCGTCGGCGCCGGGGACCTCCACCGTGACGCACAGCCCGAAGCGGCGGCTGATCACGTCACCGGGGGCATGCCCGAGATCCACGTCGAATCGGGTGCGCACCGCCAGGCGGCTGAGCACCGCCAGCCCGCAGGTCCCGGCCGGCCCGTCTGGGATGCGCAGCCCCCGCGGCTTCGCCGGGTTGCGATCGGACATCAACGGCAGCTCGTGCACCTCGGCGCCGAGGGCCTCGGCCACCGCGTCGACGACCGCCGGGCCGGTTCCCGGACGCCATGCCTCCTGCAGCACGAGCACGTCGGGGTCCAGCGTGGTGCACACCGAGACGACGTCGAAGGGGCGGGCGCGACGGTCCACGCCCCAGTGCAGGTTGAACGACGCGACCACGAACGACCCCACGGGGTGGGGCACCGTAGCGGTCGCGTACCCTTCCCCGGTCCCCGAACGACGGAGGCCGACCGTGATCGACGACGGGTTCGAGCTCACCGGCCGGGTGGCGCTGCTCACCGGCACCGGGAGCGGTATCGGGCGGGCCACCGCCCTCACCCTGGGTGGGGCCGGTGCGCTCGTCGTCGGCGCCGACCTCGATGCCGGTGCGGCGGCGGCCACCGCATCCGAGATCCGGGACGCGGGAGGACAGGCCGAGGCGCACCGCCTCGACGTCACGGAGCGTCCCGCCGTCGACGCGCTCGTCGGCGACGTCGTCGCCCGCCACGGTCGCCTCGACATCATGGGCAACATCGCCGGGGTGCCCCACAACCGGCTCGTGACCGAGGTCACCGACGAGGAGCTCGAGCGGGTCCTGGCCGTCAACGCCAAGAGCGTCTTCTACGGATGCCGGGCCGCGGCCCGGGTGATGGTCCGGCAAGGGCGCGGGGTGATCGTGAACGTGTCCTCGGGGGCCATCGACACGCCGGCACCCACCCTGGCCTGCTACGCGATGGCGAAGGCGGCCGTGGCGATGCTCACCCGGACGCTCGCCACCGAGGTCGGTCCGGCCGGCGTGCGGGTGAACGCGCTGGCGCCGGGGGTGATCGAGACGAACTTCTCCCGCCAGCACTTCGTCGACGAGCAGGGCGAGGTGGTGCCCGAGAAGCTCGAGGCGTACCGGAAGCGCTTCGGGCAGATGGCCCCACTGCGGCGGGTCGGTACCGCCCAGGACGTGGCCGACGCGTTCTGGTACCTCGTCTCCGACCGGGCGGCGTTCGTCACCGGCCAGGTGCTGCGTCCCAACGGCGGGGTGGCCATGCCTTGGTGACGGGCCGTGCGCCACCGGGCTGGTACCCTGCCCGCACCGTGACCGAGTTCCGATCGCTGGGCGTGTCCCAGCCCCTCGTCGATGCCTTGGCCGCGGCGGGCATCACCGAGGCGTTCCCCATCCAGGCCCTCACCATCCGCGATGCGCTCGCCGGCCGGGACGTGCTCGGCAAGGCCAAGACCGGGTCCGGCAAGACCCTGGCGTTCGGGCTGCCGCTGCTCGACCGGGTCCCGTCCGCCGCTCCCCGCCGGCCCGGCGCGCTCGTGCTGGTACCCACCCGCGAGCTGGCGGCACAGGTGGCCGGGGTGCTGGAGCCCCTCGCGGCGGCGAAGGGCTTCAGGGTGCTGGCCGTCTACGGCGGGGTGGGCATGGAGCCCCAGGTGCGGGCACTGGCCGACGGCGTCGAGGTGGTGATCGCCACCCCCGGGCGCTGCATCGACCTGCTCGAGCGGGGCGCGCTCACCCTCGACGGGCTGGCCGTGGTGGTGCTGGACGAGGCCGACCGGATGGCCGACATGGGATTTCTGCCCCAGGTGCAGAAGATCCTGTACCGGATCCGCCACCCCCACCAGACGATGCTGTTCTCGGCCACCCTCGACCGAGGGGTCGACCGGATCGTCGCCCGCTATCTCACCGACCCCGTGCTGCACGAGGTCGTCTCCCGGGAACCGACCGTCGAGGAGATGCGCCACCACTTCCTACGGGTCCACGAGATGGACCGGGTGCGTGTGCTGGCGGCGATCGCCGCCGGGGTGTCGCGCACGCTGGTGTTCTGCAACACGAAGCGGGGTGCGGACCGGCTCACCGAGCGCCTGCGCCGCGAAGGGGTGCGGGCGGGCGCGATCCACGGCGACCTGCGCCAGGACCAGCGGGAGCGGGCCCTGGCCGACTTCGCCCGCGGCCGCCTGCCGGTGCTGGTGGCCACGGACGTGGCCGCCCGTGGGATCCACGTCGACGAGGTCGACGTGGTCGTGCACTTCGACCCGCCCGAGGACCACAAGGCCTACCTGCACCGCTCGGGGCGCACGGCCAGGGCCGGCCGCACCGGCGTGGCGGTGATGTTCGTGCTGTGGAACCAGGAGAACGAGGCCCGGGTCATCCAGCGCCGGCTCGGCCTCGACCTGCCGATGGTGGAGGTGTTCTCCAACGATCCCCGCCTCGGCGACCTCGCGGGCTGGGATCCCCGAGCCGAGGCCGAGACGGCCGCGGCCTCCGCGGCCGGCGCCTGACGCCGGAACC
>CALEDW010000197.1 GCA_937949585.1 uncultured Acidimicrobiia bacterium | reverse complement strand
CCGTCGCCACGATGGAGCCCAGCACCGCCTCGTGCTCCTGGTGCCGGGGAAGGCCGCGGATCGTGCGCCCGACGTGCCAGTCGGCGGTGTGCAGGATCCGCATCCGCTCAAGCCCCGAAGCGCTCGAACGGGTCGGCGGTCGGCACGGACGCGGCCTCCTCGGGCCGGGTCGCCCAAGCCGGGAACGGGAACTCGGCGACCAGCGGCACCGGCAGCTCGGGCTGGCTCACGAACATGGTGCCGGGCTTGGCGATCCGGGCCCGGTCGCGGTGGGAGGCGGGCAGGAACCCGTACTCCGGGCGGGCGGCCTCGGCCGGGTCGAGCCGGCCGGCCACCCGGATCGCCGAGTTCGCGATCACCCGGCGCTCCACCTCACTGGCCGTCTGCTGCGCCCCGATGAGCACGATCCCGAGGCTGCGACCCCGCTCGGCGATGTCGAGGAGGATCTCCTTGATCGGGCTCGACCCCTCGCGGGGCGCGTACTTGTTGAGCTCGTCGAGCACCACGAACTCCAACGGCAGGCGCCCACCTCGGGTCTCCTTCTCGTTGAACGCCTGGGCGAGGGTGACCCCCACCACGAACCGCTGCGCCCGGTCGTGCAGGGTGTGCAGGTCGACGACCACCACCTGCGGCCCGTCGTCGGTACGGATGCGACGGTCGGCCCGGACCGGCACGTCGGCCCGGACCAGCCGGGCGAGGGCGCGCTGGGAGGAACGCAGCCGGCGCACGAACGCGTTGGCCGTCCCGGACCCGATCGCCTGCCCCGCCCAGTCGCGCATCAGGTCCTCGTCGGTGACCCGCTGCGCACAGAAGTCGCAGAGCTGCGGGTAGGTGCGCAGCGTCACCCCGTCGATGCACCACGCGCCGTCCCCGCCGGCCTGCCCCTCGCGCTTGAGCTTCGTGGTGAGGTGGTGCACCACCATGGTGTACTGCTGGCGCTCGTCTTCGACGTCGGCGAACACGAACGGGAGCAGCTCGCCCTCGACGAAGTCGGCGAGGGTCCAGTAGTAGACCTGCACGCCGGCGGCCCGGCCGGTCACGTCCGGCCCGGCGTTGGGGTCACCCGGGCGAGGAGGGGCGTAGACCCCCACCGACGGGAACGGCCCCGGGCTGAGCCCGAGGCGTCGGTACGCGTCGACGGCCTCGGGGGGGAGGCGCGTGTTGGGTCGGTCGAGGTGCAGGAGATCCTCGCCCTTGACGTTGAACACCAGGGCCCGGGCGTTGGCCCCGGCGGCACCCAGCACCCCGGAGGTGAACAGCCCGTAGAGCAGGAACGTGGCGTAGCTCGTCTTCGTCGCCACCCCCGACACCCCGCTGATGTTCACGTGCGCCCCACGGGTGCCGTCGAGGAACTCGAGGTTGAGGTACAGCGGCGCGCCGTCCCGCCCCAGGCCGGCGGGGACCTTGGCGTCCATCTGGTCGAAGTAGAGCGCGTGCTCGCGCTCGTCGGCGGCGGCGCGGTACACCTCGGTGCCGGGCAGCGGCGGGACGTAGCGCTCGGGTTCCACACGGCTCACCGCCACCTCCGCGACCTCGGCCAGCCCGACCGGCAGCACCCCGTCGGCGGCGAGGAACACGTCGGAGGGGTACTGCGCGCCTTCGTGACGGGCCCGCACGTCGGTCACCACTCCCGACAGCGTCACGACGGTGCCGTCCGGCAGCTCCCGTCGGCAGACGACGACGTCGTCGAGCTGGAGGGACCGTCCCGGCGCCAGCGCCACGGAGAACGCCAGCGGGCGGGCGTCGTCGGTGCCGATGACCCGGCCGACCGATTCGGGGACCACACCGGGGTCCGCGACCCCGACGGGGACGCCCGCTGCGACGTCCGGGGGGACCTCGGGCACGGGGTCGGGCACGGGGTCGGGCATGCCGCGGAGGCTACCGACGGTGTGGGACACTCGCCGGGTGACCCGCCCGCCGTCGCCGCCCGACGACGAGCGGGTCGTCGTGGCCCTCGACCTGCCCGACGCCACCGCGGCGCTCCGGCTCGTGGAGCGGATCGGCCCGGCCACCCGCTTCTACAAGGTGGGCCTCGAGCTGTTCTGCGCCGCGCAGGCGCGACCGGTGCTGGACGAGCTGGCCGAGCGGGGGGCACGGGTGTTCTGCGACCTGAAACTCTGGGACGTGCCGGCCACGGTCCGCCGGGCGGCGGCACGCCTCGCCGAGGGCGGTGCCGATCTGCTCAGCGTGCACGCGGATCCGCCGACGGTCGCGGCGGCGGTCGAGGCGGCCGGCTCCGAGCGGGTGCTGGCCGTGACCGTGCTCACGAGCATGGGTCCCGCCGACCTCGCCGCCGCAGGCTACGCCGCCACGGATCCGGCCGAGCTGGCGTTGCGCCGCGCCCGGGCGGCGCTGGAGGCCGGTGCGGGCGGCCTGGTGGCCTCGGGCCGAGAGGCGGCGCGCCTGCGGTCCGAGCTCGGCGGAGGGTTCCGGCTCGTCACCCCGGGGATCCGGTCCGGACGGGATCGCCCGGTGGGTGACGACCAGGTGCGGACCGTCACCGCCGCCGAGGCGATCGCCGCCGGGGCCGATCAGGTGGTGGTGGGCCGACCGGTCCGTGACGCGACCGACCCGCAGGCCGCGGTGGCGGCACTGCGGGTCGAGGTCGCCGCGGCGCTGCGGGGGACGGCCCCGCTCAGAGGTTCGTCGGGATGAGCACCCGGTTGATGCCGTGGATCACGCCGTTGGTGGCACCCACGTTGTAGACGAACACGTTGAGGCGCGGGTCGGGCAGGTCGGGGTCACGATCCACGAACTGCACGAAGCGCACCCCGATGCGCGGGCCTTCCAGCGTCCGCACCGAGGTCATGCGGCTGATGCGCTGGATGCTCATCCGCTCCGGTACCACATGGTACTTGAGGATCGACTGCAGCACCGGGATCGGGTCGCCGCCGCCGATCGTGGTGAGCGCGCCGACGAGGAAGCTCCAGGCGCCGGCCTCGTCGGAGCCCGAGAAGCCGAGGCTGCGGGCCGTGGCGATGAACGCCGCGTCGTTCGGGGCCAGCACGGTGAGCGAGGCACCCGGGTCGGAGAGCGCACCGGCGAGCCCGGCGGTGGTGACCGCCTCGATGAGCAGGTCGAAGTCGGTGCCGTTGGTGTCGAAGCCGCCGGTGCCGGAGCGGGCGACGAGCTTCTCGACGATGGTGCCGTCGGCCGAGGCCTTCGGCGCGGCACCGACCGGGATGGCGGCCGTCGCCGCCACGGCGGCGACGAGCGCCCCGTCCGCCAGCAGCTTCAGGCGTGTGGAACCGCGGATTCGTTGCATGGGACCTCCCAGGACTTCCGTCGGTGACGACCGCCCCAACGGCGGTCGAAGGTTGTACGGAACCCACCGCTCGGACGGATGACGGCCCGGCCCGGGCGTCCTACGATCCGCCCGCTTGGGCACCGTGCACGAGGTGGACGTGCAGGCGCTGGCCCCCGAGCGGCTCGCCCCGCTCATCGGACCGGCCCGCTACCGGCGTTTCGAACGCCTCGCCGCCGCGGCACGGCGCGCGTTGGACGGCCGGGTGGTCTGGAACGTGAACTCCACCGCCACCGGCGGCGGCGTGGCGGAGCTGCTCCAGACCCTGCTCGCCTACGCCCGGGGGGTGGGCGTGGACGCCCGCTGGCTCGTCGTGCGCGGTGATGAGGCGTTCTTCCGGGTCACCAAGCGCGTCCACAACCGCCTCTACGGCAGCCCCGGCGACGGGGGCGACCTCGACACCACCGCCCGGCGCGCCTACGAGCGGGTGCTGGGTGCCGCCACCGGCGAGCTGCTGGCCCGGGTCGGGCCCAGCGACGTCGTGCTGCTGCACGACCCCCAGACCGCCGCGCTGGCGCCGCCGCTGCGGGATCGGGTCAGAGCGGTCGTGTGGCGGTGCCACGTGGGGATCGATGCGCCGAGCCCGTGGGCCGACGAGGCCTGGGAGTTCCTGCGTCCCTACGTGCAATCGGCGCAGGCCTGGGTCTTCTCTCGCGCCGAGTTCGCCCCGCCCTGGGTCCCCGCCGATCGCCGCTTCGTCATCGCCCCGTCGATCGACCCGTTCTCGGCCAAGAACACGGCGTTGACGTCGGACCAGGTGCGGGCGGTGCTCGCCCACGCCGGGCTGCTGGCCGGTGATCCCGGCCCGGCCCCCGAACCGTTCCCCCGACGCGACGGGTCGGCCGGCCGGATCCGCCACCGGGCCGACCTCGTGGGGACCGGTCCCACACCCCCCGACGTGCCGCTCGTGCTGCAGGCCTCGCGCTGGGACCGGCTGAAGGACATGGCCGGTGTGATGCAGGCCTTCGCGGAGGTGTGCGTCGACGGTACCGACGCCCATCTGCTGCTGGCCGGCCCGGCGGCGACCGGTGTGGCCGACGACCCCGAGGCCGAGGCGGTCCTGGCCGACTGCCGGGAGCGCTGGGCGGCGCTGCCCGCGTCGGCGCGGGCACGGATCCACCTCGCCTGCGTGCCGATGGACGACCCGGATGAGGCGGCGCTGGTGGTGAACGCGCTGCAGCGCCGCGCCCGCCTCGTCGCCCAGAAGAGCCTGGCCGAAGGCTTCGGCCTCACGGTGGCCGAGGCCATGTGGAAGGGCCGCCCGGTGGTCGGGTCCCGGGTGGGTGGGATCGTCGACCAGATCGTCGACGGCGTGACCGGCCGGCTGGTCGCCCCGCACGACCTCACCGAGTTCGCCGCCGCCGTGCGCACCCTGCTCGCCGACCCCGAGCTCAGCGAACGGCAGGGCCGGGCCGCGGCCCGCCGCGCCCACGAGCACTTCCTCGGCGACCGGCACCTCGAGCAGTGGGCCGAGGTGCTCCTCGCCCTGCTCGACGCCTGATCGCCGCCGGTCGGCGCGACCGGCCGGCACGGGCCGGTGGCTAGGTTGGCGGGGTGAGCTCCCGGCAACGAGCGGCCCGACGCCGTCGGGCCGAGGCCCGAGCCGCTGCCGACGCCGACCGCCGGCGACGGTTCTGGCTGCAGGTGGGGGCCGTCGCGGTGATCGCCGCGCTCATCGCCGGGACCGGTGTCGCCCTCGTCGCCTTCGGCACGGCCGACCGCTCGGAGGACTCCGGGACGTCGCCGACCACCCCGACCCGGGCGCGGCCGGAATCGGCCGCCGGCCGGCCGTGCGTCCCGGTGGCCGAGCCGCTGCCCCCCAACGCCCCCGAGGTCCCCGTGGAGACCGGTCCGCCTCCCACGGGGCTGGTGGTGCGCGACCTCGAACCGGGTGACGGCGCCGAGGTGACCGCCGGCGCGACCGTGACCGTCGACTACATCGGCGTGGCCTGCTCCACCGGTGTGATCTTCGACTCGTCGTACCTGCGGGGCACCCCGGCGACGTTCCCCCTCGACGGGGTGATCGCCGGGTGGCGGGACGGACTCGTCGGCATGAAGGTGGGCGGCACCCGCCTGCTCGTGGTGCCACCCGACGCGGCCTACGGCGACCGGGGGGCCGGTCCGGACATCTCGCCCGGCGAGACGCTGTGGTTCGTCGTCGAGCTGCGGTCGGTGACCCCGCGCACCCCCGACGGCGCGGCCGGATCGTGATCACGAACCTGAGACCCAAGGAGTGCCCATGGGCGATGGCGACGCCCCCCGCTGGCGAGGCGTGAACCACCTCGCGCTCATCACCACCGACATGGACGCCACCACCCGGTTCTGGGTGGGTGCGCTCGGCGCCCGCCTTGTCGCCACGATCGGCACGCCGGCATTCCGCCACTACTTCTTCGAGGTGGGAGCGGGCAGCACCGTCGCGTTCTTCGAGTACCGCGGCGTCTCTCTGGAGCGCTTCGCCAAGCCGGCCGGGGTCCCCGACCCCCGGGCCCCCCAGTTCGACCACCTGGCCCTCGGCGTCGCCGACCTCGATGCGCTCACCGAGCTGCGTGACCGGCTCGCCGCCGCGGGCTGCGACGTGACCGGGATCGTCGACCACGGGTTCCTGCGCTCCATCTACTTCACGGACCCGAACGGCATCGCCCTCGAGGCCTCCTGCTGGGTGCTCGACCCGACCGGGCACGCGGCGCCGGACCCCGCCGACCGGCGGGTGTTCGCCGATCCCGACCCGGTGCCGGCCGCCCGGGAGCTCGCCGCCGGCGGCCGGCCCGAGCCGGTGCCGGCGACCCGGCTCGTGGACGCCCCCACCGGCCGTCCCGACGACTGGGTGACGCCGGCCTGAAGGCCGGCCGCCCGTCGGACGGTCAGGACGCCGCCGCGCCCCCCGCGGCGGGCGGTGCCGGTGCCTGCTTCGCGGCCTTCTTCACCGGTGCCTGCTTCGCCGGCGCCTTCTTCGCCGGCGCCTTCTTCGCCGCTGCGGTCTTCGTGCCGGCCTGCTTCGCGGCCTTCTTCGCCGGCGCCTGCTTCGTCGCGCCCTTCTTGGCCGGGGCGGCCTTCTTCGCCGGCGCCTTCTTCGCCGCCTTCTTCGCGGCGCCGCGGGCCTGGCTCACCGCGTGGCGCCCGGCCGCCCGGGCGGAGGCCACCGCCTTGGCCCACTGCGCACGGGCGGGTGCGACGCGCGCCGCCGAGGCCTGGCGCAGCTCCCGGGCCCGTTCCTCGAGCCGGGCCACCTCGGTGCGCAGCACCTGCAGTGCCTTACGAAGCTCGTCGGCGGCCGCCCGCTCGGTCTGATCGACGAACTCCTTGAGCTTTGCGTCGAGCTGGCGCACCTGGGCTTCGGTCGCCTGCACGAGGCGCTCGGTGGCCTCCGTGAGCCGCTCGAGCAGACGCTCCATGGCGTCGTCGCGGTCGGTCTCGGTCATCGGCTGCACCTCCGGCACGCCCACACGGACGGCGTCGAGGCTACGACGCGCGACATCGCGGTGCCAGGACCGAAGGTCCCGGTCTCAGCAGATCCGGGGCAGCGCCTCACCGGTGGGGACCTGCACCGGCCGGTGCACCCCGAGACCGGTGCGCAGCCACACCGCGGGCGGCCCGGCGCGGACCTCACCGATGCGGGCCGCCCGCCGGCCCGACGGGTGTGCCCGCCAGGCCGCGAGCACCCGGTCGGCGTCCTCGGGTGCCACCAGCGCCACACAGATCCCTTCCCCGGCGACGTGCAGCGGGTCGAGCCCCAGCATCTCGCACGCCGCCGCGACCGGGCCCGGCACGTCGAGCGCGTCCTCGCGCAGCACGATCGACACGCCCGACGCCTGTGCCAGTTCGTTGCAGGCGGCGGCGAGCCCGCCCCGGGTCGGGTCGCGCAGGGCGTGCACACCGCCGGCGGCCAGACCGGCCGCGACGAGGTCGTGCAGGGGGGCGGCGTCGCTGTGCAGGTCGGTGTCGAAGCCGATCCCGGCGCGCCGGCTCATCACGGCCACGCCGTGCACACCGATGGGACCCGAGCACAGCACCGCGTCGCCGGGCCGGCCCCGCTCCGGGCCCACCTCCACGCCGGGCGGGACGACCCCGATGCCGGTGGTCGTCACGTAGCACCCGTCGGCGGCGCCCCGCTCCACCACCTTCGTGTCACCGGCCACGAGCCGCACCCCGGCCCGGCGGGCGGCGGTGGCCATGGAGGCGACCACCCGGTCGAAGGTCCCCAGCTCGAGGCCTTCCTCCAGGATGAGCGCGACGGCCAGCGCCAAGGGTCGCGCCCCCATCATCGCCAGGTCGTTCACGGTGCCGTACACCGCCAGCGAGCCGATGTCACCGCCGGGGAAGACGATCGGCTGCACCACGAAGGCGTCGGTCGTGAAGGCCAGCCGGCCTCCGGGGACCTCCAGGGTCGCGGCGTCGGCGAGCCGGGCGAGCTCGGGATCACCGAACGCGGGGAGCAGGTGGTCGCGGATCAGCGCTGCGGTGAGCCGTCCCCCACCGCCGTGGCCGAGCTGGATCCGATCACCGGGCGGCAGCGGCACCGGGCAGGAGAGCTCCGGACGTTCGGCGCCGGCACCGGTCCCGCTGCGGTCCTCCCCGGTGTTCACGGCGCTGCGGCGAGGCGACGGGTGCGCCCGGCGTGCCAGTACGCGGCGCAGGCGCCCTCGGTGGACACCATCGGCGCGCCCAGCGGATGCTCGGGTCGGCAGCCGGTCCCGAACTCCGGGCAGGCGTCGGGGCGGAGCCGCCCGGTGAGCACGAGCGCGGCGCGGCAGCGACCGTCGTCGGCGGCGGGCGGTGCCGGCGTGTACCGGGCCTCGGCATCGTGGTCCCGCCAGTCGGCCCGGAGTCCCAGCCCGCCGCCGGGCAGCACCCCGAGGCCCCGCCACGCCCGCGACACCGGCTCGAACACCGCGTCCAGCACCGCCCGGGCGGCCGGGTTCCCCTCGGGCCGCACCGAACGGGGGTAGCGGTTCTCCAGCTCGGCCCGTCCCTCCTCGAGCTGGGCGACGCAGGCGAGGATGCCCTCGAGCAGATCGACGGGTTCGAACCCGGTGACGACCACCGGCACCCGGTGCCGTTCGACGACGGCCCGGTACTCGTCCAGGCCTTGCACGGTGCAGACGTGCCCGGGGGCCAACAGCCCTTGGAGCCGGGTGTCGGGCGCGCCGAGGATCGCCTCCAGCGCCGGCGGGACCCGAACGTGCGCCGAGAGCACGAGGTAGTTGCGCACGCCGCGGCGCCGGGCCTCCAGCAGGCTGAGGGCGGTGGCCGGCGCGGTGGTCTCGAACCCGACGGCGAAGAACACCACGGTGCGGTGCGGCTCCTGCTCGGCGACCGCCAGCGCATCGAGCGGTGAGTACACGACCCGCACGTCGCCGCCGGCGGCCCGCACACCGAGCAGGTCGCGCCCCGCCCCGGGGACCCGCAGCATGTCGCCGAACGAGCACACGGTGACCTCACGCTCGCCGGCGAGACGGCACGCCGTCTCGATCACCTCAGCGGGGGTCACGCACACCGGGCAGCCGGGGCCGTGCACGAGCTCGATCGGGGCGGGCAGGACCTCGTCGATCCCGGAGCGCACCAGGGTGTGGGTCTGGCCGCCGCACACCTCCATGATCGTCCACGGGCGGCTCGTCACCGCGGTGATCCGCTCGAGGAGGAGCCGGGCCCGGTGGGGGTCGCGGTATTCGTCGACGAAGCGCACCGGTTCAGGCCTCCGTCCCCGGCGTCGGGTCGGGTGGCCGACCGGGCACAAGCGGTCCGGTCGTGATCGAATCGAGCAGCGCGAGGCGCTCGGCGGCACCGTCGGCGTCGAGCCGGACGATGGCGATCCCGGCGTGCACGATCACCCAGTCGCCGGCCGCCGCGTCGGGGACACAGGCCAGGCACACCTGCCGGCGCACCCCGCCGAAGTCGACGGTACCGGCCCGCAGCGCCGCCTGCTCGTCCACCTCGACGACGCGGGCCGGGACACCGAGACACACCTCAGTGCCCCCCCGCACGCACCCGGCGCCCGGCGACGAGCACCTGACCGAGCGGCAGGCCACCGTCGCCCGGCGGGACGGACTCCGGTCGCAGTACCCGAAGGCCCAGTGCGGCGAGGCGGGGGACTACGACGCCGAGGAGGCGCAGGTTGGCGAACACCCCGCCGCCGAGGGCGACCACGCCGGTACCGGTGGCCCGCCGGCCGGCGTCGGCCAGTGCCACCAGCGCCTCGGCGAGCGCGGCGTGGAACCGGGCGGCGATCACCGGCACCGGTACCCCGGCCGCCCGGTCGGCGACCACCGCGGCGACGATCGGGCGGGTGTCCACCTCGGCGAGGAGGCCGCGGCCGCCGGTCGTGACGACGACCGGGTACGGCGGCAGGTCCTCGTCGGCGGCGGCCTGCTCGAGCCGCGCGGCCGGTTCGCCGTCGTAGCCGGCGTCGGCGCACAGCCCGCAGAGCGCGGCCACGGCGTCGAAGAGCCGCCCCGTCGAGGACGACCACGGGGAGCGGACGCCCGTGCGCACGAGTCCCACCGTCGTCTCGGCCTCGTGGGGTCGCAACGCCGGCCGCAGCAACTCTACGGCCTCGTCGGCGCACCCGGCGTCGAGCGCGTGGGCGAGTGCGGCACGCACGGGACGGCGCACCGCGGCGTCGCCCCCGGGTTGGCGCACCGGCCGGAACCGTCCGAGCCGACGGGCCGCGGCACCGGCGAGGGCGAGCAGCTCTCCGCCCCACACGGTCCCGTCGTCGCCCCAGCCGAACCCGTCGCAGGCCATGCCGAGCAGCGGCCCGTCGTGACCGTGCTCGGCGGCGACCGCAGCGAGGTGGGCGTGGTGGTGCTGCACCCGCACCAGCGGCAGGCCCCGGTCGGCGGCGAGGCGCTCGGCGAGGCGGGTGGAGGGCAGGTCGGGGTGCGCGTCGCAGGCGATCACCTCGGGGTGCAGCCCGGTGGTCGCCTCCAGGTGGCGGTGCGCGGCCTCCCAGGCGTCCAGGGCCTCGCGGGTGTCGAGGTCACCGATGTGCGCCGACAGGAACGCCTCCGAGCCGGCGGCGAGGCACAGGGTGGTGTGCAGGTGCGCGCCGACCCCGAGCACGGGGGGAACACCCTCGGCGAGGCGGATCGGCAACCCGGCGAACCCGCGGGAGCGCCGGAACGTCACGGTGCGCCCGTGCCGGTCGACCCGCAGGACCGAATCGTCGTTGCGGCCCGCGATCGGGCGGTCGTGGGTGAGGAACCAGTCGGCGATCGCCCCGAGGCGGGCGTAGGCCTCGGGTTCGGTCACGCAGATCGGCTCGCCGGAGCGGTTGCCGCTCGTCATGACCAGGGGGCGGTCGGTCTCGGCCACGAGCAGGTGGTGCAGCGGCGTGGCCGGCAGCATGATCCCCAGCTCGGCCAGTCCGGGCGCCACGGCCTCGGGCAGGCGACCCCGGCCCGGTGCGAGCACGATCGGCGCCTCGGGCGAGGTGAGCCACCGCCGGTGCGTGGAGGTGAGCTCGACGAGCGCCGCGGCCGCGTCGGCGTCGGCGACCATCACCGCAAACGGTTTCGTCGGACGGGCCTTGCGGAACCGGAGTCGGGCCAGTGCCTCGGGGTCGGTGGCGTCGACGGCGAGGTGGTACCCACCGAGGGCCTTCACCGCCACCACCGCCCCGGCCGCCAGCGCCGCGGCGGCGAGCCGGACGGGGTCGCCGGGCCGGTGGCGCCCACCCGGGTCGGTGAAGGCGAGGTGGGGCCCGCACTCGGGACACGAGACGGTCTCGGCCGCGAAACGCCGGTCGGCGGGGTCGGTGTGCTCGGCCCGGCAGCGGTTGCACATCGTGAACGCGGCCATGGTGGTGTGCGCCCGGTCCCAGGGCCTGCGCTGCAGGATCGTGAAGCGAGGCCCGCAGGTGGCGCAGGTGGTGAACGGGTACCGGTAGCGCCGGTCGGCCGGGTCGGTGAACTCGCCGAGGCAGTCCGGGCACGTCGCCACGTCGGGCGGTACCCAGCCGGGCGCCCCGTCGGTCCCGGTCTCGACGGTGAACCCCCGGCGGTCCCGAACCGGCTCGGGGTGCACCTCGAGGTGCTGCACCCGGGCGCCGGGCGGCAGCGCGCCGGGCAGCGCGGCCAGGAACTCGGCGATCCGCGCCGGGGCACCCTCCACGACGATCTCGACCACGCCGCCCGTGTTGCGCACCGACCCGGCGAGCTCGTGCGCGGTGGCGAGCCGGTGCACCGCGGGCCGGAACCCCACGCCCTGCACCCGCCCGTGCACCACGAACCGCCGGGCGCCGAGCTCCTTGGTCACCGGGGCAGGGATGGTCATCGGTCGCAGCCTCGCCGGGTCATTGTCCCCTCGCCGGGCCGGGCACCGGCAACCGTAGGCTCGCATCGATGGCTCCGGGGGATCGCGACGACGTGCCGGGTCCGGCCCCGGGTCCGGCCCCGGGCACCGGCCCTGCGGCGGACCCCGGGCCCGCGCCGGTGGGAGCGTGCGGTCCCGACGGTCTCGCACGCCTCGTCGAGGTGCTGCGCGACGACGGCTGGGAGGTGCTCGGCCCGCAGGTACGCGACGGGGTGATCACCTGGGCCGCGCTCGCGGATGCCGGGGACCTGCCGACCGGGGTGACCGCCGAGCAGGCCCCGGGCCGGTACCGCCTCCGGGCCCGCACCGACACGGCCCGGTTCGGCTGGGCGGTGGGGCCGGGATCCCCCAAGCGCGAGCTGTTCCCGCCCCGCTCGCTGCTGTGGTCCGCGGGCCGGGATGCGCACGGCGTCCCGCGTGCGGTGCCGGCCCCGGCCCCGAAACGGCCGGTGGCGTTCCTGGGGGCGCGGCCGTGCGAGCTCGCCGGGATCGGCGTCCAGGACCGGGTGTTCTGCGCCGAACCCGACCCCGACCCCGACTACACGGCCCGCCGGGCGCAGGTCCTGACGGTGGTCGTGCACTGCACGGAGCCGGGAGGCACGTGCTTCTGCACCTCGATGGGCACCGGCCCGGCGGCGCCCGGCGGCTACGACCTCGCCCTGACCGAACTCGTCCCGCCTCCCGGGCAGGGCGGCGGATCACCGGGCGATCCACCCCCCGATCCCGTCTACCTGGTGCGGGTGGGCAGCGAGGCCGGCGGCGCGGTCGCCGCCCGGCTACCGCTGCGGCCACTGCCCGACGGCGCGCTCGACGCCGAGCGGGCGGCCCTGACCGGGGCGCAGGGGCGGATGGGCCGGCACCTGCGCACCGAGGGGATCGTCGAGCTGCTGGCCTCCACCCTGGAGCACCCCCGCTGGGACGACGTCGCCGCCCGCTGCCTCGCCTGCACGAACTGCACGCTGGTCTGCCCGACCTGCTTCTGCCACGCCGTCGAGGAGGTCACCGACCTCACCGGCGGGATCCGGCGGGAGCGCCGCTGGGAGTCCTGCTTCACCCTCGGCCACTCCGAGTTGCACGGCGGGTCGGTGCGGGCCACGGTGCGCTCCCGGTACCGCCAATGGCTCACCCACAAGCTCGGCACCTGGTGGGCGCAGTTCGGCACCTCCGGCTGCGTCGGCTGCGGCCGCTGCGTCACCTGGTGCCCGGTCGGCATCGACCTCACCGAGGAGGTGGCGGCCCTCGCCGCATCGCCCCACGACGCCACACCCTCCGGAGGGCACGCCGGCGCGCGCACGGCGCCCGAGCGCCCCGGGGTGCCGGGATGATCCGGCGCATCCCCGACCTGCTCGCCGGCCACCGATTCCTCGCGGGCCTCACCCGGGATCAGACCGACCTGCTCGCCGGCTGCGCCCACCTGCAGGTCTTCGAGGGGGGTGGGCACCTGCTGCGCGAAGGCGAAGCGGCCGACCGCTTCTACCTGGTGCGATCGGGGCGGGTGCTGGTGGAGATCGACTTGGGCCCCCGCGGCGCGTTGCCGGTGGAGACCGTCGGGCGGGGCGACGTGCTCGGCTGGTCGTGGATCGTCCCCCCGCACCGCTACCGCTTCGATGCCGTCGCCGTGGAGCGCACCCGCACGATCGTCTTCGACGGGGCGTGCCTGCGGGACCGCTGCGACGCCGACCCGGCCCTCGGGTACGCGCTGCTCCGCCGGTTCGCCGCCGTGCTGGCGCACCGGCTCGCCGCGACCCGCCTGCAGCTCTGCGACCTCTACGGGCACCCCCCGGGGGCCGGCTGAGGTGGCCGG
>CALEDW010000196.1 GCA_937949585.1 uncultured Acidimicrobiia bacterium | reverse complement strand
GCCGAGGTGCCCGGCGTGACCGTGCTCGACATGGACGATCTCGAGGCGTTCACCGAGCAGACCCTCGACGAGCGCCGGCGCGAGGCGGTCCGGGCCCAGGAGGTCCTGGCCGCCGAGCTGGAGCGATACCGGCAGGAGCGCACCGCCCACGGGGTCACCCCGCTGGTGCGGGAGCTGCGGGAGCGGGCCGAGGCGATCCGGGCCGCCGAGGTCGACCGCTTCTGCGCCCGGACGGTGGGTCGGGACGGCGACCGGGAGGCGCTCGACGCGCTGACCAGGGCGATCGTGAACAAGCTGCTGCACACCCCGACGGTGCGGCTGCGGGAGGCGGCCGGGAGCCGGGAAGGGGAGGCGCTCGGCGACGCCCTCGCCTCCCTCTTCGACCTGCGGCTCCCGGACGACGGCACGTGAGGAGCCGTCGTCGGCGGTGAGCCGGCGCTGGCGCATCGCCACCCGGTCGAGTCCGCTCGCCCTGGCCCAGGCCGAGCGGGTACGGGCACGCCTCGGCTCCGACGCCGAGCTCAAGGTGGTCACCACCTCCGGGGACCGCCACCCCGATGCGCCGATCCGGACCCTGGGCGGCACCGGTGTGTTCGTGAAGGAGGTGCAGGAGGCGGTGTTGGCCGGCGACGCCGACGTGGCGGTGCACTCCGCCAAGGACTTGCCGCCCCGTCCGGTCGACGGTCTGGTGCTGGCGGCGGTCCCCGAGCGGGCCGATCCCCGCGACGCGCTCGTGGGGGGGACCCTCGAGGCCTTGCCGACCGGCGCCCGGGTGGGAACCGGCTCGGCCCGGCGCCGGGCCCAGCTCGCCGCGGCCCGCCCCGATCTCACCTTCGCCGAGCTGCGGGGCAACATCGGGACCCGACTGGCCCGCACCGCCGACCTCGACGCCGTGGTGGTCGCCGCCGCCGCCCTCGACCGGCTCGGGTTCGCCGAACGGGCGGCGGAGCGCCTGGCCCCCGAGGTCATGCTCCCCCAGGTCGGCCAGGGGACCATCGCGCTGGAGTGCCGGTCCGACGACCGGGCCGCCCGGGAGGAGCTGGCGGCGCTGGACGATCCGCAGGCCGCCGCCGCCCTCACCGCCGAACGGGCGTTCCTGGACGCCATCGGTGGGGGCTGCACCTTGCCCTGCGGTGCGCTGGCCGCCGACGGGTCCCTCACCGGGATGCTGGCCAGCGGCGACGGGCGCATCGTGCTGCGCGTCACCGAGCGGGGCGACGACCCGGTCGACCTCGGGCGGGCCGTCGCCGAGGCGTTGTGGTCGTGCGGGGCCCGGGAGCTGCTCGAGGACCGGCGGTGACGGTCTACCTCGTCGGGGCCGGACCGGGCGACCCGGGACTGTGCACCCGCCGCGGCGCCGAGGTGCTCGGTGCGGCCGACGTGGTCGTGTACGACCGCCTCGCCCCGGCCGAGCTGCTCGCACTGGCGCCGGCGGGCGCCGAGCGCATCGACGTGGGCAAGGCGCCGGGACGGGCCGCGCTCGACCAGGACGCCATCAACGCCCTGCTCGTGGAACGTGGACGTCGCGGGGCGACCGTCGTGCGCCTCAAAGGCGGCGACCCGTTCGTCTTCGGCCGGGGTGGCGAGGAGGCCGAGGCGCTGCTCGCCGCCGGTGTGCCCTTCGAGGTCGTGCCCGGTGTGACCTCCGCGATCGCCGCACCGGCGTACGCGGGCGTGCCGGTCACCCACCGGGGTCTGGCCACCCACGTGACGATCGTCACCGGCCACGAGGACCCGACCAAGGACGCGCCGGGCGTCGACTGGGGGGCGCTGGCCCGGGCCGGCGGCACCCTGGTGGTGCTCATGGGCGCGGCCCGGGCCTCCCGCATCGCCGAGGCGCTGCTCGCCGGGGGCCTGAGCGCCGACACCCCGGTCGCCGTGGTGCGCCACGGGACCCGTCCCGACCAGCACACCGATCGGACGACGCTCGGTCGGCTGGGGCAACTGGAGGTGCGGGCCCCGTCGGCCATCGTGATCGGGCCGGTGGCGGGCCTTCGGCTCGAGTGGTTCGAATCGCGCCCGCTCCACGGACGCACGGTGGTGGTCACCCGGGCCCGGGAGCAGGCCTCGGAGCTCACCGGGCGCCTGCGGGGACTGGGCGCCGAGGTGATCGAGCTGCCGACCATCGAGATCGAACGCGTCCCGTTCACCCTGCCGCCCTTGCACCGCTACGCCTGGCTCGTGTTCACCTCGGTGAACGGCGTGCGCCACTTCTTCGACCGGGGGCTGGCCCCGGCCGGGCTCGACGCCCGGGCGCTCGCGCACCTGCGGGTGGCGGCGATTGGTCCGGCCACCGCCGACGAGCTCGCCCGCCGCGGGATCCGCGCCGACCTGGTGCCGGAACGCTTCGTGGCCGAGTCCCTCCTCGAGTCGTTCCCGGCGCCCGGCGCACCGGGCGAACGGGTGCTGGTGGCCCGGGCGGCCGAGGCCCGCGACGTGCTGGTCGAAGGGCTCGGCGCGCAGGGTCGGGTGGTGGACGTCCTCACCGTGTACCGCACCGTGGTGGGGCCGGCCGACCCGGACGGTCTGGCCCGGGTCCGGGCCGGGGAGGTGGACGCGGTGACCTTCACCTCGTCGTCCACGGTGACCAACCTCACCGGGCTCCTCGGAGGGGTCCCCCGCCGCCAGCCCCTCGCCGTGACGATCGGACCGGTGACCTCGGAGCGGGCCCGGGCCCTTGGGTGGCGGGTGGACGCCGAGGCCGCCGAGCACACGATCGGTGGGCTCTGCGACACGCTCGTGCGCCTGCTGCGTCGCCCCGACGGCGAGCCGCCCCACCGCCGGTAACGTGAGCCCATGGGATTCCCCCGGGCCCGCCCTCGCCGCCTGCGTGCCGGTGCGACCGTGCGGAGCCTGGTCGCCGAGACCACCCTGGGGGTCACCGACCTCGTCGCGCCGCTGTTCGTGAAGGAAGGCCTGTCGGAGCCCGACGCGGTTCCGTCGCTGCCCGGGGTGGTGCAACACACCACCGCCAGCCTCGTCGACGAGGTGAAGGCGCTGGCGGCGCTCGGGGTCCCGGCCGTCATCCTCTTCGGGGTGCCGGTCCGCAAGGATCCGCTGGGGCGCGGCGCCGACGCGCCCGACGGGGTCGTGCAGCAGGCGCTGCGGGCGTCGCGCGACGCAGTCGGCGACGAGGTGCTGCTGATCGCCGACACCTGCCTCGACGAGTACACCGACCACGGCCACTGCGGGGTGCTCACCGCCGACGGTCGCGTCGACAACGACGCTACGCTCGAGCGGTACGCCGCGGTCGCGGTCGCCCAGGCCGACGCCGGTGCCGCGGTGGTCGCCCCGAGCGGGATGATGGACGGCCAGGTCCAGGCGATCCGCGACGCGCTCGACGCCGCCGGGCACCGTGAGGTGGCGATCCTCGCCTACGCCGCCAAGTACGCCTCCGCGCTCTACGGTCCGTTCCGCGACGCGGCCGAGTGCGCCCCGGCGTTCGGCGACCGTCGGGGCTACCAGATGGACCCGGCCAACCGGCGCGAGGCCCGCCGCGAGGTGCTCGCCGACCTCGCCGAAGGTGCCGACATGGTGATGGTGAAGCCGGCCGGCCCCTACCTCGACGTGATCGCCGACGTCAGGGCCTGTTGCGACGCACCGCTGGGGGCCTACCAGGTGAGCGGCGAGTACGCGATGGTGCAGGCGGCGGCGGCCGCCGGCTGGCTCGACGCCGACGCGGTGGCGTTCGAGACGCTGCTGGGGATCCGCCGGGCCGGGGCCGACTTCATCCTCACCTACTTCGCCCGTACGGTCGCCGAGCGGCTGGCGGGGCGGGGGTGAGCTCCACCCGGTCCGCCAACGCCGAGTGGTGGGCGCGGGCCCTCCGGGTGCTGCCCGGCGGGGTGTCCTCACCGGTGCGGGCGTTCGGCAGCGTCGGCGGGACGCCGTTCGTGGTCGGCGCGGCCGCCGGCGGTGAGCTCGTCGACGTCGACGGGCGCCGCTACGTCGACCTGGTGCAGTCGTGGGGCGCCTGTCTGCTCGGCCATGCCGACCCCAGGGTCGCCGAGGCGGTGGCCGACGCCGCCGCCCGGGGCACGTCGTACGGGGCGCTCGGCACCGGGGAGGTCCGCCTGGCGGAGGCGATCCTGGAACGGATGCCCGGGCTCGAGCAGGTGCGCTTCACGTCGTCGGGTACCGAAGCGGCCATGACGGCGCTGCGCCTGGCCCGGGGCGTCACCGGCCGCCGTCGGGTGGTGAAGTTCGCCGGCTGCTACCACGGTCACGTCGACGCGCTCCTCGCGGAGGCCGGCAGCGGCGTCGCCACCCTGGGCCTGCCCGGCACCGCGGGCGTCACGCCGGGGGCGACCGCCGACACCGTGGTGGTGCCCTACAACGATCCCGACGCGCTCGACGCCGCCGTCGATCGCCACGGCGACGACCTCGCCGCGGTGCTGGTGGAGCCGGTGGCGGCGAACATGGGCCTCGTCCCGCCCCGACCCGGGTTCCTCCAGCACATCCGGGCCGTGTGCGACCGCACCGGTGCGCTCATGGTGGCCGACGAGGTGATCACCGGGTTCCGCCTCGGTCCCGGTGGTGCCCAGGGCCACTACGGGCTCCGGGCCGACCTCACCCTGCTCGGCAAGGTGGTCGGCGGCGGGTTGCCGCTCGCGGCGCTCGGCGGTCCCCGGGAGCTCATGGAGCAGCTGGCCCCGACCGGGCCCGTCTACCAGGCCGGGACCCTGTCCGGGAACCCGGTGGCCACCGCGGCGGGGCTGGCGGTGCTGGAGGCCGTGACCGACGACGACTACTCCCGTCTCGCCGATCGCGTCGCCCGGCTCACCGAGGGGCTCGACGCGGCGTTCGCCTCAGCCGGGGTGCCGGTGCGCCTTCCCCGGGTCCACACCCTGGCCGGGGTGTTCTTCACCGCCGAGGACGTGGTCGACCACGCCGGTGCGCGCCGGGCCGACCACCGCCGCTACGCCCGGTTCTTCACCGGGATGCTGGCCCGGGGGGTGTTCCTGCCGCCCAGCGGCTACGAGGCGTGGTTCCTCGGTCTCGCCCACACCGACGAGCACGTGCGCCGCATCGTCGACGCCGCCGCCGAGGTGGCCTCGACGCTGGTCTGACGGACCGGCGGCGGCGCTAGCCGCGATCCGCGTCGCGCTCGCGACGGCTGCGGACCCGGTCCATGTAGAAGAGCGCTCCGAAGAATGCCCAGAAGAACACCGCCATCACCACGAACGCGAGGCCGCCGCCGCCGCGTTCGCCGGAGGCGTCCACGAGCTGGGTCGAGCACCCGGCCAGCACCGCGGCCGTGACCGCAGCGACGAGCGACGCACGCTCCAGGGGCCTGTGGTGTCCTCGGTACGGGGTCATCGGCTCGGCTCCGTCGTTCGTACGGCGGACGGGTCTCACGGCGCCACCGGCACGGGCGGGCCACCCGCCCCGGCGCGCTCCTGCACCTCGCGCTCCTCGAGCTCCCGCCAGTGCAGCGCGAGCAGGCTCAACCCGAAGAGGATGGACGAGGCGATGAGCACCACCAGCGGCGGGACCCGCAGGGAGCCGAGGTCGCGTTCGAAGACCACCACGTCGACGGGCTGGGCCCGGTCACAGGTGGGGGCGGGGATGGGGTCGCCGAACGGCACGTCCTGGGCCGCCTTGTCGACCGGGCAGACGAAGGTCACCGCGTAGCGCGGCTTGTGGAACGAGACCGCGATCCACGGGAAGTCGGACTGGGTGGTCACCGAGACTCGGCCCCCGCCGCCGACCTCGAAGGCCTCGGTGAGCAGGAAATCGGAGGCCGATTCGAAGGTGGCGAACTCCTCGGCCCCCGCCGCCTCGCCCTCGCCGCCCCCGCCGGTGACCAGCACGGCGTCGAGCGCGGCCTTCAGGTTGGCCTCCTCGCCGGCGTCGACCTTGCGGCCCTCCTGCTCGACCCGTTGCACCACCCCGATGCCGGAGCGGGCCACGTCGCCGCCCTCGAGCTTCTCGAGCGCCACCCACTGGGGGATCCGGCCCTTGAGGGTGGTGAGCGGGAACGCGTTCGTGAGCCAGAGCAGCGAGAGGAGCACCATGAACCCCGACAGTGCCGCCGCGGTGACGAGGAACCCGAGCCGGGCCCCCAGGTTCGTGGCCAGCAGGAGGTACACGGTCCCCACGAACATCGCGATCCCGGCGAGGAACACGATGATCCCGAGGATGGTGGGGTACCAGAGGGACTTTGCTCCGCCGGCCTCGCTGGCGAGGATGACCACTGCCTGCACCGTCACTCCCGTGTCGCTCAGAGCCTGCGCTCGTAGTCGATGATGGCGTCGATCTGGGCCTTGGTGAGGATCCGCCCGAAGTGCGGCATCGCCCCCGACGAGACGCCTTGCACGCCGTAGGGACGGTTCACCGGGGCGCCGACCGCGATCCACTCGTACATCCGCTCCCGCCCGGCCCGCCCCGGGAACTGCACGAGGGTGGAGCCGTCGCGCAGGCTCGGTCCGAACCCGCCGCTGCCGGGTGGGTACGGCGGGGGCAGGCGGCCGTTGGTGGGGTCGAAGTACGACCAGCCCCGGGTGTGGCAGCGGGCGCA
>CALEDW010000195.1 GCA_937949585.1 uncultured Acidimicrobiia bacterium | reverse complement strand
ATCGTCGAGGTGATGGGGAAGATGAGCGCCACCAAGTACCGGATCGGCACCACTGCCGACGGACTCTCGACGCCGTCGGTGCGGCCCTTGGCGGCCCGCGCGTGGCGCCGACCGATCTCGTGGGCGTAGTCCAACCACGCTTGGTCGTAGGGCGGCGAGCAGGTGTCGAGAATCCAGCGACCGAACCGGGCTCGCACGGCTGCGAGGTAGTGCGGGTCCGGGTCGCCTCCGGGTCCGGCGAACGTGGCCACGAGCGGGGCCTTGGAGCCCACGTAGCCGTACCAGAGGTCGAGGATCTCCTCGACCTGGTCGGCGAGGACCTCCCGGGCCCGCTGCAACGCGGCGGAGTCGTCCTCGGTCCAGAGCAGCACGTCGCACAGCTCGGCGAGCTCCGCCATCGAAGTGGGTGCCGGGGTAACCGCCGGCGTGCCTTTCGTGTAGCCGGGGATCGTGTCGGTCACGGCTCGCACCTCCAGGTCGATTTCGGGCCCTCGGCGGTACCGCGCCCGGTCGCCGGTGCGACCCGGCGCGTCGTCGGATCTCTATATAGGACTCCTATTATTAACCGGTGCGGCCGAGGTCCGGCAAGATGTCGGAGGAGCGACCACCCCGGAACCCGACCGTGAAGGAGTTGCCGTGCGAGTCCGTGAGCTCGGTCATGTCGTGCTGTACGTGCGGGACCTGGAACGCTCCCGCCGCTTCTACCGGGACCTGCTCGGCTTCCCGGAGATCCCTGTGAGCCTCCCCGGCGCGGCGGCGTTCTCGGCCGGGCGCTCCCACCACGAGCTGCTGCTCATCGAGGTGGGGACCGACGCCCCCGCGCCGCCGGCGGGACGCCGGGTCGGTCTCTACCACATCGGGTTGAAGATCGGCGACGACGACGAGACGTTGCGGGCCGCCCTCGCCGAGCTGCAGGCGGCCGGGGTGCCGCTGGTCGGGACGGCCGATCACACCGTCACCCACAGCCTCTACGTGCTCGACCCCGACGGCCACGAGGTTGAGCTGTTCGTCGACGTTCCCGAGGTCGACTGGCGCGCCGACCCGACCCGCTTCGACGCCCCGGTCCGCCCGTTGCGCCTCTGACACCCCTGAGCGGCTGCTCCGGGCATGAAGGGGCACGACGGTGGTCGGGCGCGCGAGGATGCACCGGCGCCGCCGGCATCGGCGACGGGACCGGAGGAACCCATGCCTCACCGCCACCGGGTGATCGACAGCCCGCTCGGACCGCTGGTCCTCGTGGGCGACGGCGCCACGGTGTGCGGGCTGCGCCTGCCGCGGCCCGACGCCACCCCCGACGTCGGCTCCGGCGACGGGCCGCATGACCCGCACGCGTTCGGGCAAGCGGTGGCAGAACTCGACGAGTACTTCACGGGCGGGCGCTGCAGCTTCACCGTTCCGGTCGATCCGGCGGGTACCCCGTTCCGCCGGCGGGTGTGGGCCGCGCTGTGCACCATTCCCTTCGGCACCACCACGACCTACGGGGAGGTGGCCCGCCGGCTCGGCAAGCCCGGCGCGGCCCGGGCCGTCGGACAGGCCTGCGCCGCCAACCCGGTGGCAGTGATCGTGCCCTGCCACCGCGTGATCGGTCGCGGCGGGGACCTGGTCGGGTACGGCGGCGGGCCGGCGAGCAAGGCATGGCTGCTGACCCACGAGGCCCGCAGCCCCGCAGGGGCGCCGCCGGCGCCGACGGGGGCGCCGGTCCCGGCCGCAGGCGTCGGGACGGTTCGCTGATGGAGCTCCGTCCGCTGGCCCGCACCGGGGTGCGGGTCGCCGAGCTCGCGCTGGGAACGATGACCTTCGGCCGGGAGACCCCCGAGGATGAGAGCCGCCGCATCCTCGACCGCTACCTCGAGGCCGGCGGCAATTTCGTCGACACCGCCGACGTCTACGGGGGCGGCGCCAGCGAGGAGATCCTCGGCCGGGCGCTGGGCCCCCGGCGCGACGCGGTGGTGCTGGCCACGAAGTTCCGGATGGACCTCGGCACCGACGTCAACGACCGGGGGGCGTCGCGCCGCCACCTCCGCCGCCAGGTCGAGTCGTCGCTGCGGCGGCTGCGCACCGACCGCATCGACCTGTACCAGGTGCACTGCTGGGACGATCACACGCGCCTGGAGGACACGCTGTCGACCCTCGACGACCTCGTTCATGAGGGCAAGGTGCGCTACGTGGGGGCGAGCAACTACGCGGGCTGGCACCTCGCCGAGGCACTCGGCCTGCAGGCCCGCCACGGCTGGGAGCCGTTCTGCGCGATCCAGGTGCAGTACTCGCTCATCACCCGCGGGATCGAGCGCGAGGTCCTCCCGTGCGCGGCGTACCACGGCCTGGCCGTACTGCCCTGGAGCCCGCTCGGCGGCGGTCTGCTCACCGGCAAGTACCGGCCCGACACCCCGCCGCCGCCCGGGGTGCGGGCGAGCGACCCGACCCCGTCGGCCACCCTGATGCGCCGGCGAGTCGCCGAGGTCCGCAACCACCGGGTCGCCGAATGCGTGCGGGCCGTCGCACTCGAGTGCGACCGCAGCCCGGCGCAGGTGGCCCTCAACTGGGTGCTGCACCGCCCGGGGGTCACGGCCCCGCTGCTCGGGGTCCGGACCCTGGCGCAGTTGGAGGACAACCTGGGGGCGACCGGGTGGCGCCTCGACGACGGCGCGATCGCCCGGCTGGAGGAAGCGAGCCGGGAGGACCCGGGCTACCCCTACGACTTCATCGCCTGGGTGCACACCCGGTCCTGACCCACGCGCCGCACACGGTGCGGCGCCGGGCCGGACGGCGCCCGGAACGCCGGCTCAGACCGAGAGGAGGTCGCGGGCGCCGGTGTCGGCCGAAGGGTGGCGCAGCTTGCTCATGGCCCGGGCCTCGATCTGCCGGATCCGCTCCCGGGTGAGGTTGAAGTGCTCCCCCACCTCCTCGAGGGTGCGGGGCTCGCCCCGGTCGAGCCCGAACCGCAGGGCCAGGATCTGGCGTTCGCGCTCGTCGAGGGGGGCGAGGAGCTTTCGGATCTCGTCGGGCAACAGCGCGGTGGCGGCCTCGTCGAACGGCTCGGCCGCAGAGCGGTCCTCCACGATGTCGCCCAGCTCGGCGTCGCCGTCCTCCCGCAACGGCTCCGACAGCGACAGCGGTTCGGCCGCGAAGCGCAGCGCCTCGGTCACCTTGTCCTCGGGCATCTCCACCTCGGCCGCCAGCTCGGCCAGCGTCGCCGGTCGTCCCAGCTTCAGCTCCAGCCGGGACCGGGCCTTCTGCAACCGGGCCAAGGTGTCGCCGGCGTGCACGGGGAGGCGGATCGTCCGGCCGGTGTTGGCGATGCCCCGGGTGATCGCCTGGCGGATCCACCACGTCGCGTAGGTGGAGAACTTGAACCCCTTGCGCCAGTCGAACTTCTCCACCGCGTGCATGAGCCCGAGGTTGCCCTCCTGGATGAGGTCCAGGAGCGGCAGCCCAGAGGCTTGGTACTTCTTGGCGATCGAGACCACGAGACGCAGGTTCGACTGCACGAAGGTGCGCTGGGCCTCTTCACCTTGCCGGGCCAGCCGCCGCAGCTCCCGCCGTCGCGTCGGCGGGCACTTCGGGTTCGCCTCCAGCTCCTCCCGGGCGGCCACCCCCGCCTCGATCTGCTGCGCGAGGCGCACCTCGTCGTCCTTGGTGAGCAGGGGATACTGTCCGATGTCCGTGAGGTACAGCCGGACCAGATCCTCCTCGTCGCGCTCCACGCGCTCCTTGGCCACCTGCTTACGACTCCCGCTCCTCCGGCAACCCGGCCCCGTGCCCTGCGCAGGATACCGGCCCGCCGGGAACCCCCGGACCGGGCCGGCCCTCCGCCCGTCCCCGTCGCCGTCGCCGCCCCACCGGGACCGAGACGCCGGGTGACCGAGCCGGCAGGCGGGCCGGGCGTCACGCCGCGGGCCGGCGACGGCCCCGAGGTCTGCGTGGTGATCGGGGAGTTCACGGCCGCGCCCGGACGGGAGCAGGACCTCGGGGGCGTGCTGGCCCGCTACGCGGTGCTGACCCGCGGCGAGCCGGGCTGCCGCAACGTCGACCTCGCACTGGTCACCGGTGAGCCGCGACGGTTCGTGGTCGTCGAGAAGTGGGCGGACCACGACTCGGTGCGGTCGCACCTCGACGGGTCCGCCGCCCTCCGCATGGCCGCCGACGCCCGGGCGTTGCTCGCAGAGCCACCGCGGCTGACGCTCTGCGACGGGATCAGCGCTCACGACCTCACCTGAGGAGCGGCCCCGACGGCTCAGACCGGCCGGCCCGCCACCTCGCTCAGACCCGGTGGCGTTCCGCCACCTCTGCGGGGATGAGCGGCGCGTACGACGGGCCGGACGGGCTGCGGCCGCCCGCGGCGGAGCGGGGCGGCGGTGGCGCCCCGAGGTCGGCCACCAGCTCGCGCACCTCGGCCCAGGTCAGCCGCTCGGCAGCCCAGAGCACCTCGAAGACCTCGTCCGCACGGTCGGAGAACCCGCACGCCAGGCGGAAGTGGTAGCGCCGGCGCTGAGCGCGCACGGTGACCCCCGCGCGGGCGGCGCGGCCCTCGGCGTGGACGTCCCAGGCGGCCCGCTGTCGGTCGTCGAGCCCCAGGTCTCCCGGCGCGTCGGCGAACGGACCGAGCCGGTCGCGCACGCGCAACAGCGCACCGACCAGTTCGGCGATGGCCTTGGGCCGGTCGAGGTGACGGGGGCGGGTGGTGTCCTCGAGCGCGCCGCCCGAGCACCACACCTCACCGCGCCCGTCGACGAGATCGGCGAGGCTCACCGCCAGCGGCGCCGGCAGTGCCTCGTCGATCTCCACCCGCACCTCGAGCCCGTCGGGGAGTCCCACCCGGGACGCCGCTTCGACGAGCATCCCGGACAGCTCGGCGGCGTCGAAGTCGACCAGGCTGAAGGCCTCGGGGACGAGCCGGAGCCGGGCCACCGACGCCTGGGCGCGGGTCAGGCCGACGCGGCGCCGGCCCGGGCGTCGGCCTCGGCCCGGGACTCGTCGGCCAGCGCGGCGATCTCGTCCATCTCCTCGTCGGTGAAACCCGCCAGCTCGCGCAACCGCCGGGCGAGTCGCACCGGGTTCTCGTCCGACTCGCCCCGGAACCCACCGAGCGAGAACAGCTTGTCCACGGTCCGCTGGAACTCCAGCGCACGCTCCCGGCGCTCGGGGTCGTCGGCGGTGAGCCGCCGCAGCCAGTCGGAGCCCATCTTCACGTGGGTCACCTCGTCGGCGAGCATCCAGTCCTCGCAGAAGGCCAGCACCGGGTCGCCGGCGGTCTCCCCGAACGCGCGCATCGTGTTGAACACGTCGATGGCGAGGCCCTCCAGCGCGCGGTTCACCCCGCAGAGTCGCAGCACCGGGTCGTCGGCGCACGCCGCCTCGTAGAGGAACGTCGCCTCGGCGAACTCGCCGATCCCGGTTCCCATCCACTCCGCGAGGCGGACCGAGATCTCCACGTGCCGGGCCTCGTCCCAGCACTGGCGGGCCATGTCGAGCTTCAGCGCGAACGGCGCCTCGTCGTCGTCGAAGTCGAAGGTGGTACGTCCCGCGCCCTCCAGGGCCTGCAGCTCTCCCATGAAGATCCCGTGCATGAGGTTGCGGGCCCGGTCGGCGGCCGCGGGACGGTCGGGGGCGAGGCGGGCCGGCCCGAGGCGCCGGTCGGCGATGGCCCGGTTGCGCGGGTCGGTGATCGACTCCATGATGGAGGTCCGCACGAACCGGGCGTCGCGGGCCAGGTCTGCGGGGGGCAGGTGTCGCCGCATGGCTCCCCTCCTGAGACCGCCGAACGGCTGCCTCGTCCGTGATGCTACCCGCGGGTCGGCGCCCGTCGTCCGCCGACCAGATGCGACGGAGGGGCCGTGGCACACCCGATGACCGGACGGACCACCGGGCCGCGGCACCGGCGACCTCGCCCTCCCGGTGCGGCGGCGGTGGCGATGCTGGCCGGGGTGGTGGCGCTCATCGGCGCCTGCGGGGGCTCCTCGGCACCGGCGGACCTCGCCGAGGGGCGTCGGCTCTACGCCGCGCACTGCGCCTCCTGCCACGGGTCCGACGGCCGCGGGGGTCGGCAGGGGACGCTGCGGGTCCCGAGCCTCATCGGCGTGAACCGGTTGTTCGAGGACCCCGGCGACCAGGCCCGCTTCGTGGCCAACGGGGGCGGCGGCATGCCCCGTTTCGCCGACGTGCTCACCCCCGGCGAGATCGAGGCGGTGGTCGCCTACACCCGCTCCCGCTTCGGCAGCGACGGCGCCGGATCAACCGGGGGGTGACGGCACGGCGTCACCGCCCACCTCACCGGTGCCGGCGCCGCCGATGCTCCCCGGCCCCGCGATCCCGCCGGCCCGGGTGACGAGCGCCTCGAGCTCGGCCTGGAGGCGGGAGGCCCGTTCCACCTCCTCGGGGGTCTCGATGAGCGACTGCAGCAGCATCTCGCCCTCCCGCCAGTCGTCGAGCTCGTCGGTGAGGATGAACCGCAACGACCGCTGCGTCGGGGCGTCGGTGATCGAGCTCGTGGCGGCCAGGTGATACGTGTAGGCCGCGATCTTGCGGGGCAGGACCACCCGGTACACCCCGACCAGCTTCTCGATGGTGCGCTCCGGGGCCTCGGGCTCCGCCACCGCGGCCAGCAGCTCGGCGACGGCGTCGTCGCCGGGGACGACGAGGCGCGCCGGGTCCATCTCCCGCAGCTCCGGCAGCCGTTTGTGCCAGAGCTCGGCGTGCCAGGCGTGGTGGTAACAGTGCCGGCCCAGCACCAGCTTCACGTCGAGCTCCGGGACGGTGGCCACCCAGCCGCCGAGGGCCTCGAACAGGCGCATCTCCACCCACGCGTAGGCCCCCACCCGGCGGGCCGAGGTCTCCACGTCGAAGAGTCCCGGCAGCTCGCGGCGGTCCCAGGGGGCGAAGGCGGGCCGGGGGGCGCGGGGGTCGGCCATGCACGGATGCTCATGCGCCCCGGGCGGCGGGGTCAACCCGGGCCGGCCGGTGGGTGCCCCGCTCGGCCACGAGGATCCCGGCCAGGATGAGCGCCGCGCCGAGGTAGCCGCCGACGCCGAGGCGCTCACCGATGAGGTAGCCGACCGCCCCGGCCACCACCGGCTCGAGCAGGTTGATGATCGCGGCGCGGGACGGGTCGACGACGCGCTGCCCCCAGGTGGAGAGGCTGAACGCGACCGCCGAGCACCCGATCCCGGTGAACACCACGGCCACCACCACCGTTGCGTCGACGCGCCCCAGGCCGGTGACCGCCACCACCGGCACCGACAGCACCGCCACCGCCAGCAGCTGGATCGCGGTGACGACCACCACGTCGAAACGGTTGGCCACCGTCCCGATCCGCACGTACCAGGCCCCGAAGCAGGCGGCGGTGATCAGGGTCACGGCGTCGCCGTAGCCGATCCGCAGGTCGGCACCGGTGAGCAGGAACAGCCCGGCCACCGAGACCGCCACCGCGGCGACGATCCCCGAACGGGGCAGGCGCCGGAACGTGACCGACTCGATGATCGGGGTGAACACCGCGAACAGCCCGGTGATGAACGCGGAGTTGGAGGTGGTGGTGTGCTGCAGCCCGATGTTCTGGAACAGGTAGGCCACCGCGGTGATGCACCCGAGGCTCACCCCCGCCCACCACAGCCGGAGGGGGCCGTCGCCCGGCCCGGGCGCCGGGCCGGACCAGGGGCGGCCGACGGCGAACGGGGCGATCACCACCGAGGCCAGGGCGAAGCGCATGAGGTTGAACCCCATCGGCGTGGTGCGCTCGAGCGCGTCCTGCACCACCGCGAACGTCGCGCCGTACAGCACCGCCGCGGTGACGATCGCGCCTTCGGGGGCGTAGGCGGCGAGGCGCGACCGCCGGTCGGGGAAGCGCACCGCCGGGTCAGCCCGACCAGCGGTTCGTGATCGGCAGCCGCCGGTCGCGCCCGAAGGCCTTCGGGGAGACCCGCACCCCGGGCGGCGCCTGCCGCCGCTTGTACTCGTTACGGTCCACGAGGCGCGCCACCCGGGCGGCCAGCTCCGGGTCGGCCCCCGACTCCACCAGCTCGGCCACCGAGCGGTCCTGGGTGATGTAGCCCTCCAGGAGCGGGTCGAGCACCTCGTAGGGAGGAAGGCTGTCGGTGTCGAGCTGGTCGGGGCGCAGCTCGGCGCTGGGGGGCTTCTCGAGCACGGCCCGGGGGATGAGGTCACGGCCGGCGCGGGCGTTCCGATCGGCGGCCAGCGCGTACACCAGCGTCTTGGGCACGTCCTTGATGACCGCGAACCCGCCGGCCATGTCGCCGTAGAGGGTGGCGTAGCCGGTGGCCATCTCGCTCTTGTTACCGGTGGTGAGCACGAGCCAGCCGAGCTTGTTCGAGATCGTCATGAGCACGTTGCCGCGGATGCGGGACTGCACGTTCTCCTCGGCGACCCCCGGGGGGCCGGAGCCCAGCACCTCGGCGAGCATCTCCTCGAAGGCCCGGTGGGCCGCCTCGATCGGCACCACCTGCACCTCGATGCCCAGGTTGGCGGCGAGGGCCTGCGCGTCGGCCAGGCTGGCCTCGCTGGAGTAGCGGGACGGCATGCACACCCCGTGCACCCGCTCGGGGCCGATCGCGTCGACGGCGATCGCCGCCACCAGGGATGAGTCGATGCCGCCCGACAGCCCGATGCACACGTCGGTGAACCCGTTCTTGGTCACGTAGTCGCGGGTGCCGAGCACCAGCGCCTCGTACACCTCCCGTACCGGGTCGAGCACCGGCTCCCGGCGAGGCGCCGGCACCGGGTCGCGCAGCAGGGGCTCGCTCACCGCCACCTCCGGCAGCGGGGCGGCGCGGGACCGGCCGCGGGGATCGAGCAGCCGGCGGCGGAACGCGGCGCGCACGTCGAGGGGCACCAGGAGCAGGTCCTCGCGGAACTGCGCGGCCCGGGCGACGAGGTGCCCGCCCTCGTCGAAGCACATCGAGGCGCCGTCGAAGACGAGCTCGTCCTGGCCCCCGACGAGGTTCACGTACAGGACCGGGACCCCGGCGTCGGCGGCCCGGGTGGCCAGCATCGTCGTGCGTTCGCCGAGGCGGCCCGCGTAGTACGGGGAGGCGTTGATGTTCACCACCAGCTCGGCCCCGGCGTTGGCCTGGGTGAGGATCGGGCCCGTGGGGCTCCAGGCGTCCTCGCAGATCGACAGGGCCACCCGCACCCCGCCCACCACGAACAGCGGACCGTCCTGCGGCCAGGGCTCGAAGTACCGCTCTTCGTCGAACACCGAGTAGTTCGGCAAGAGGTGCTTGCGGTAGGTGCCGAGCACCTTGCCCTGCGCGCACAGCGCCGCGGCGTTGTAGAGGTCGCGGTCGGCGAGCGGGAAGCCGACCACCGCCGCCACCCGACCGGTGCGGGCCGCGATCTTGTCGAGCCACTCCGCGGCGGCCGCCACGAACGACGGCCGGAGGAGCAGGTCCTCGGGCGGGTATCCCGTGACGGCCAGCTCGGGGAACGCCACGAGGTCGGCCCCCGCGGCCTCCGCCTGCTCGTAGGCCTCGACGATCCGGCGGGCGTTGCCCTCGAGATCACCGACGACCAGGTCGAGCTGCGCGGCCGCGACCACGAGGCGGCTCATGGGGCAAGGATACGGGCACCGGGGTCGCGACCGTTGCGGGGTCGCCGACCGTCGCGGGGTCGCCGACCCGACCGTAGGCTCCCGGCGATGCCGCTCCCGCCCCGCCCGGCGCCCGCCGTCGATCACCCGGCACTGCGCGCCGCCGCCGAGCGCGCCGCCGACCCGGCGTCGGCCCGGGCGGGATTCCAGCGACTCCTGGAGGCCGATCCCGGGCTCGGGGATCTGCTCCTCGACGTCGAGCCGCTCCGGCACGGGTTCGCGGCGCTGGCCTGCGCCTCGCGCTCGCTGACCTCGGCCGTGATCCGCCGGCCCGACTTCCTGCGCTGGGTGGGCCGGGACGGACGGCTCGACGTGGAGCTCGACGCCGCCCGGCTCCGCCGCCCGGGGGGCCCCACCGACCCGGCCTCCCCGCCCGAGGGTGCGGCACCCGCCGATCCCGACGGCCTCCGGCGGTTCAAGCAGGCGCACCTGCTGCGCGTCGCGGTGCGGGACCTGCTGGGACGGGCCGACCTGCCCACGGTCGGCCGGGAGCTGGCCGCCCTGGCCGAGGTGTGCCTGCAGTTCGCGCTCGAGCTGGCCGGTCCCGACACCCCGATGGCGGTGATCGGCATGGGCAAGCTCGGCGGCCGCGAGCTCAACTACGCCTCCGACGTCGACGTGCTGTTCGTGCACGAGGGCCCGCAGACCGAGGCCGAGCAGGCCGCCCGGCGGCTCCTGGCGATCATGGCCGAGCCCACCGAGGACGGGATCGTGTTCCGCACCGACGCCGAGCTGCGACCCGAGGGCCGGGCCGGCGCGCTGTCCCGTTCGGTGGAGGGCTACCGCACGTGGTGGGAGCGCTGGGCCCGGCCGTGGGAGTTCCAGGCCCTCATCAAGGCCCGTCCGGTGGCCGGGGACCCGGACCTGGGACGGCGCTTCTGCGCCGAGGCGGAGCCGTTCACCTGGCCGGAGGTCCTGGCCCCGGACGCGGTGCGGGAGGTGCGCACCATGAAGGCCCGCGCCGAGGCCGAGACCGCCCGCCGCGGCGTGGCCGACCGGGAGCTCAAGCGGGGACCGGGCGGGATCCGCGATGTCGAGTTCGCCGTGCAGCTGCTGCAGATGGTCCACGGCCGCCACGACCCGACCGTACGCTGCCCCGGCACCCTGGACGCCCTCGGCGCGCTCGCCGACGCAGGCTACGTGGCCGCCGGCGACGCCGCCCGCCTCGCCGAGGCGTACCGGTTCCTGCGCACCACCGAGCACCGCCTGCAGCTCTGGGACGAGCAGCAGACCCACACGCTGCCCACCGACGCCGCGGCCCGCACCCGCCTCGCCCGCGTGCTCGGCTACCGCGACGGACCGGAGCGCAGCGCCGTCGAGGCCTTCGAGGCGGACCACCGCTCGTACCAGCACCTCGTGCGGGGCATCCACCAGAAGCTCTTCTTCGCCCCGATCATCGACGCGCTCGCCGGCCGGGACGGGCCCCTGCGCCCGGATGCTGCCGTGGAACGGCTCGGTGCGTTCGGTTTCACCGACGTGGAGGCGACGCGGGCCGCGCTGGCCGAGCTCGCCGGTGGCCTGTCCCGGGCCTCCCGGCTGCTCGCCCAGATGCTGCCGCTGCTGCTCGAGTGGTGCTCGGCCTCTCCCGACCCGGACCTGGCGCTGCTGCAGCTCCGGCGGCTCACCGAGGGACCCACCCGCACCGCGACGCTGGCGGCCGCGTTCCGGGACCGTCCGGTGGCGGCCGAACGGGTCTGCACCCTGCTCGGCTCCAGCCGCTTGCTCGGCGACGCCCTGCGCCGCCACCCCGACGTGGTGGGCGCCTTGGGTGACGACGACGAGCTCGCCCGGCCCCTCGACCGGGAGCGGGTGACCGAGGAGGCCCGTGCCGCCATCGCCTGGCGGGCGCAGGACCCCGAGGCCCGCCGCATAGGGCTGCGTCGCTTCACCCGCCGCAGCCGGCTGTGGATCGGCGCCCGGGACCTGCTCGGGTTCGCCGACCTGGACGCCACCGGCGCCGACCTCGTCACCCTGGCCGAGAGCTGCCTGGAGGCGGCGCTCGGCGCGCTCGACCCGCAGGTCCCGTTCGCGGTGGTCGGGATGGGCCGCTTCGGGGGGCACGACCTCTCCTACGCCTCCGACCTCGACGTGCTCTTCGTCTACGACGGGGCGGGCCCGGCCGACTTCGCCGAGGCCGAGCGGGTGGCCACCCGGCTGATCCGGGAGCTGTCCGGCCCGGGGCCCGAGGGGGTGATCTTCGAGGTCGACGCCGACCTGCGGCCCGAGGGTCGGGGCGGGGTCCTGGCCCGGTCGCTGGAGGGATACCGGACCTGGTACGGGCGCTGGGCCTGGACGTGGGAGTACCAAGCGCTGCTGAAGGCGAGGCCCGTCGCCGGCGACGCGGCGCTGGGCGCCCGTTTCGTCGAGATGGTCGAGCCGTTCGTGTACCGGCCCGACTTCGGCGAGGCCGGGGTGCGGGAGGTACGGCGGATGAAGGCGCGCATCGAGCGGGAACGGATCCCGCCCGGTGAGGACCCGCAGTTTCACCTGAAGCTCGGCCGCGGGTCGCTGTCCGACGTCGAGTTCACCACCCAGCTCCTGCAGCTCCGCCACGGCCACGCCCACCCGGCGTTGCGGACCACCCGCACCGCTGCCGCGATCGACGCCGCGGTCGCGGTGGGGGTGCTGGAGACCGACGACGGGGCCGCGCTGCTCGACGCCTACCGCTACTGCTCCCGGGTCCGCAACCGCCTCCACCTGCTCACCGCCACGTCGCGGATGTCGCTGCCCTCCGATGGGGTGGTCGCCGAACGCCTGGGCCGGATGCTCGGCTACGTCCACCGGCCCCGCGCCGCGCTGCGCGACGAGTACCGGCGGGTGACCCGCCGGTCCCGGGCCGTGGTGGAGCGCGTGTTCTACGGTCGCCGCGCCGACGACGGGACGGCGACCGCCGGCCCGGCGGGAGGGTGAGCACGCGGTACCGCCGCCGTGCTGCCCCGGCACCCGGGCCTGAGCACCCGGCCGCCGACGCTCAGATCTCGAGCACGGCCCGGGCGATGAGGAAGTAGATCACCAAGCCGGTGGCGTCGACCAGGGTGGTGATGAGCGGCGCCGAGACCACCGCCGGGTCGATACCCACCCGGCGGGCCAGCAGCGGCAGCACCGCACCGGCGAAGGTGGCCCAGGTGCAGATCGTCACCAGGCTCACCGACACGACCACCGCCAGTCGAGGATCGAAGAACACCGCCACCGGCCCGAAGGCGACGAGCCCGAGCATCAGCCCGAGCAGGACGCCCACCTGGGCTTCCCGCCCGAGGACACGGGGGAGGTCGGCGAAACGGACCTCACCGACCGCCATGGCCCGGATCACCACGGTGGCAGCCTGCGAACCGGCGTTGCCGCCGGTGTCGATGAGCAAGGGGATGAACAGGGCCAGGCGCACCACCGTGGCCAGCTCGTCCTCGAAGTACTGCAGCACGTTCACGGTCAGCGTCGCCGCGACGATGAGGATGAGCAGCCAGGTGGCCCGGCTCCGGGCCACCCGCAACGCCGACGCCGACAGGTAGGGCCGCCCGAGCGGCTGGGTGGCGGCGGCCAGGGCCCGGTCTTCGGTCTCCTCGTCCTCGAGGATCTGCATGGCGTCGTCGACGGTGATGACACCGACCAGTCGCTCTTCGCTGTCCAGGACCGGCAGCGCCAGCAAGTCGGCTTCCTGCATGAGGCGGGCCGCCACCTCCTGGTCGTCGGTGGCGTGCACCGCCACCACGTCGCGGACCATGAGGTCACCGACTCGAGCGTCCAGCGGACTGAGCACGAGTTGCCGCAGCGACACCACGCCCCGCAGGTGCCGCTGGTCGTCGGTGACCGGCAGCATGTAGATCGTCTCGGCGTCGGCGCCGGCCCGGCGCACCTTGGCCAGGGCGTCGGCCACGGTCATCGACTCCCTCAGGCTCACGAACTCCGGGGTCATGAGCCGTCCCGCCGACTCCTCGGGGTAGCCGAGCAGCGCGGCGGTCATCTCCCGTTCGTGGCGGCTGAGCCCGGCCAGCACCCGCCGCGCCACCTTGGCCGGGACCTCACCGAGCAGGCGCGCCCGGTCGTCGGGGTCCATGTCCTCCACGAGCTGACGGAACCGCTCGTCGCGCAGCCCCTCGAGGATCTCCTGCTGGTGCACCGGGTCGAGGGCCTCGAACACGGCCAAGGCCCGGTCCCGGGGCAGCAGGCGGAACACCACCGCCTTCTCCTCCCGGGGCAAGCGGGCGAGGTCCTCGGCGATGTCCAAGGTGCCGGTCTCCTCCAGGTGCCGCGCCAGCGCATCGAGGTCCCGCGCGCGGCTCAAGGAGGCGAGGTCGGCCATCAGGTCCTCCGGACGTCGGTGCCCGCCGAGCGGCCCCGGGGCCGACGGCGACCGGCAAGTCTCACCGCCCCGCCCACTCCGATGCAACGCGCGATCGACCGGTAGCGTGAGCGCCCGACGGCCCGATCACCACCCGGACCCGATCACCACCCAGGAGCAGCGGAGGGCACCACCCATGACGACCACGAGCGCGGCGCGCACCACCGGAGCCGGCCCGGCCCGATCCCCCGTCCCGATCACGGTCGCCCACGGCGACGGCATCGGCCCGGAGATCATGGACGCCACCTTGCGGGTTCTCGAGGCCGCCGGGGCCGCGCTGGCCATCGAGACCATCGAGATCGGCGAGGCGGTCTACAACCGCGGGGTGTCCGCAGGGATCGCCCCCGAGTCCTGGGAGTCGCTGCACCGCACGAAGGTGTTCCTGAAGGCTCCGATCACCACCCCCCAGGGCGGGGGGTTCAAGAGCTTGAACGTGACCGTACGCAAGACGCTCGGGTTGTTCGCCAACGTGCGGCCCTGTCCCTCCTACGCCCCCTACGTGGCCACGAAGCACCCGGGCATGGACGTGGTGGTCGTACGTGAGAACGAAGAGGACCTCTACGCCGGCATCGAGCACCGCCAGACCGACGAGGTGGTCCAGACCTTGAAGCTGTTCAGCCGGCCCGGTTGCGAACGCATCAACCGCTATGCCTTCGAGTACGCCCGCCGCTACGGCCGCCGCAAGGTGACCTGCTTCACCAAGGACAACATCATGAAGCTGAGCGACGGCCTGTTCCACCGGGTGTTCGAGGAGGTGGCCGCCGACTACCCCGACATCGAGCACGAGCACTGGATCGTCGACATCGGCGCGGCCAAGCTCGCCGACACCCCCGAGGCGTTCGACGTGGTGGTGATGCCGAACCTCTACGGCGACATCCTCTCCGACGTCGCCGCGCAGATCGCCGGATCGGTGGGCCTGGCCGGCAGCGCCAACGTGGGGACGGACGCGGCCATGTTCGAGGCCATCCACGGCTCGGCACCCCGCCGGGCGGGCCAGAACCTCGCCAACCCTTCCGGCCTGCTGCTGGCGGCGGTGCAGATGCTCGTGCACATCGGGCAGGGCGACGTGGCCACCACCGTGCACAACGCCTGGCTGCGCACGATCGAGGACGGGATCCACACCTACGACATCTACGACCCGGAGGTGAGCCGGGAGAAGGTGGGGACCCGGGAATTCGCCGACGCCGTGATCGCCCGGTTGGGGACGCGCCCCGAGCACCTGAAGGCGGTCGACTACCCGGCCAGCGCGGAGCCGATCCGCATCACCGTGGCGCCCCGGCCCCCGGCGCGCAAGGAGCAGGTCGGCGTGGACGTGTTCGTCGAGCACCGGGGCTCCGCCGAGGAGCTGGGTCGGCGCCTCGAGGCCGAGGCCGGCGACCTGCGCCTCGTGATGGTCTCCAACCGGGGCCAGAAGGTCTACCCCGGGGGTGACCCGTCCACCATCACCACCGACCACTGGCGCTGCCGGTTCCAGGCCCCCACCGAGGGAGCCCCGGTGAGCACGGAGCAGATCCTCGCCCTGCTGGGGCGCCTCGCCGCCGCCGGCCTGCCGTTCATCAAGACCGAGGGTCTCTACACCTTCGACGGCGAACCGGGCTTCAGCCTCGGCCAGGGGCAGTAGCCGACCGACGCGACGGGCCGGCCCCTGCCGGGCGCTCCGATCAGATGTCGTAGTAGAGGTAGAACTCCCAGGGGTGGGGGCGGAGCTGCACCTCGGCGATCTCCCGCTCCCGCTTGTAGGCGATCCAGGTCTCGATCACGTCCGGGGTGAACACCCCGCCGGTGAGGAGGAAGTCGTGGTCGGCCTCCAGCGCGTCGAGCGCCTCGCCGAGGGAGCCCGGCACCTGCGGCACCTTCCTGAGCTCCTCGGGCGGCAGGTCGTACAGGTCACGGTCCACCGGGTCGGGCGGCTCGATCCGGTTGGCGATCCCGTCGAGGCCGGCCATGAGCATCGCCGAGAACGCCAGGTACGGGTTGCAGGACGGGTCGGGACAGCGGAACTCCAGGCGCTTGGCCTTCGGGCTCTTCGAGTACAGGGGGATCCGCACCGACGCCGAGCGGTTCCGTTGCGAGTACACGAGGTTCACCGGCGCCTCGTAGCCCGGCACGAGTCGCTTGTAGGAGTTGGTGGTCGGGTTCGAGAACGCCAGCACCGACGGAGCGTGGCGCAGCAACCCCCCGATGTACCACCGGGCCACGTCGGAGAGGCCCGCGTAGCCGTTCTCGTCGAAGAACAGCGGCTCGCCGCCCTTCCAGAGCGACTGGTGCACGTGCATCCCCGACCCGTTGTCCTGGAAGATCGGCTTGGGCATGAACGTCACCGAGTAGCCCCGGGCCCGGGCGACGTTCTTCACCACGTACTTGTACAGCATGAGCTTGTCGGCCATGCGGGCCAGCGTGTCGAAGCGCATGTCGATCTCGGCCTGCCCGGCGGTGCCGACCTCGTGGTGCTGCACCTCCACGGCGATGCCCACCGACTCCAGCACCCGCACCATCTCGGAGCGCAGGTCCTGGAACTGGTCCATGGGCGGGACGGGGAAGTACCCCTCCTTGTAGCGGGGCTTGTAGGCGAGGTTGGGGCTCCCGTCGAGCTCGAAGTCCCGACCCGAGTTCCACACCCCCTCCACCGAGTCGAGGAAGTAGTACCCGGAGTGCTGGTTCTGGTCGAAGCGGACCGAGTCGAAGATGTAGAACTCGGCCTCCGGCCCGAAGTACGCGGTGTCGGCGATCCCGGAGCCCCGCAGGTGGTCCTCGGCCTTACGGGCGATGTAGCGGGGGTCGCGGCTGTAGGGCTCGCCCGACACGGGGTCGCGCACGAAACAGTTGATGTTGAGCGTCTTGTGCTCCCGGAACGGGTCGATCACCGCGGTGTCCGGGTCGGGCACGAGCAGCATGTCCGACTCCTGGATCTCCTGGAACCCCCGGATGGAGGACCCGTCGAAGCCGAGCCCATCTTCGAACACGTCCTCGCTGAGCTCGTGGGCCGGGATCGAGAAGTGCTGCATGAGACCCGGCAGATCGCAGAACCGGACGTCGACGAACTCGACCTCCTCATCGCTGATCTGGCGGAGCACGTCGCCGGGTGTGGCCACTGGACGGAACCTCCCTGGTGTCGGCGGGTGTGGGGTCGGCGGAACGCCGGGCCGGTGGGACCGGGCGTCCGGATGCTACGGGTCCGGCCCGGACGCGCTCCACGGGGTGGACGCCCGGACCGCGAGCACGCTCCCAGACCGCCGTGTCGGCGTCGTTGCCCTGATGTGAACGCTCTGTGAACGCCCCCGGAGGCGGTGCCGGCGGGGTCGCGGGCCCGCTGCGGGCTGGCACACTGGCGGTATGGAGCGACAGGTCGACTACGTGCTGCGCACCGTCGAGGAGCGGGGCGTGCGCTTCGTGCGGCTCTGGTTCACCGACGTGCTCGGGACGCTGAAGAGCTTCGCGATCACCCCGGCCGAGCTCGAGACCGCCCTCGAGGAGGGGATGAGCTTCGACGGCTCGGCGATCGAGGGGTACAGCCGGGTGCAGGAGTCGGACATGCTGGCCCGGCCCGACCCGGCGACGTTCGAGATCGTGCCGTGGCGGGGCGACGACGCACCGGTGGCCCGGATGTTCTGCGACATCCACACCTTCGACGGCGAACCCTTCGAGGGCGACCCCCGCTACGTGCTCAAGCGCAACCTGGAGCGGGCCCGCGAGCGCGGGTTCACCTTCTACGCCGGCCCCGAGATCGAGTTCTTCTACTTCCGCTCCCCGGAGGCCCCCGAGCCGCTCGACCGGGCCGGGTTCTTCGACCTCACCCACGAGGACATGGTCTCCCAGCTGCGCAAGCAGACGATCCTGACGCTGGAGGCGATGGGGATCCCGGTGGAGTACTCGTTCCACGAGAACGCCCCCAGCCAACACGAGATCGACCTGCGCTACACCGACGCGCTCACGATGGCCGACAACGTGATGACCTTCCGGCTGGTCGTGAAGCAGGTGGCCCGGGACCTCGGGGTGCACGCCACGTTCATGCCCAAGCCCATCGCCGGTGCGTTCGGCTCCGGGATGCACACCCACCTGTCGCTGTTCGAGGGCGACGTGAACGCGTTCTACGACCCCGGCGACGAAGCCGGGCTGTCGAAGGTGGCCCGCCACTTCATCGCCGGGTTGCTGCGCCACGCCCGGGAGATCACCGCCATCACCAACCAGACCGTGAACTCCTACAAACGGCTCATCGTGGGCTACGAGGCCCCCACCTACATCTGCTGGGCCCGCAACAACGAGTCGGCGCTGGTGCGGGTGCCGCTGGCGAAGCGGGGCAAGGAGGAGTCCACCCGGATCGAGTTCCGCTCCCCCGACCCGGCCTGCAACCCGTACCTGGCCTTCTCGGTGATGCTGGCGGCGGGGTTGCGGGGCATCGAGGAGGGCTACGAGCTGCCCCCGGAGGCCACGAACAACATCTTCGAGATGACCGCCGAGGAGCGCGCCGCGGAGCAGATCGCCGCGCTCCCCCAGACGCTGGCCGAGGCCGTCGACGTGATGGAGCGCTCCGAGCTGGTGGCCGGGGCGCTGGGCGAGCACGTGTTCGAGTACTTCATCCGCAACAAGCGGCGGGAATGGGACGCCTACAAGGAGCAGGTCACGCCGTGGGAGATCGAGCGCTACCTCACCTCGCTGTGAGCAGGGCCGGCCGACACGGGCGGTGCCGCGCCGCGGTGTTCGCCGGGAGGGAGGCCTTGCCGTGAGGGGTGGTGACGACCTGCTCCTCGTCTACCCCGACCCACCGCCGCCGCTGCTGGCGCAGTGCCTCGACCTGGCCGGGTACGCCTGGAAGGCGGTGCCGAACGCGTCGGTGGCCCTGCAGCAGACCCGGGGCGAGGGGTGGGCCGCGGCGGTGGTGTGCACGGGCGACGACCCTGAAGGGGCCTTCGCGGTGTGCCGGGCCCTGCGCAAGCAGGACGACCGGGTGGAGCCGCTGCTGCTCCTGGTGAACGGCAGCCGGCTCGGCGAGCTCGAGCTGCGGGAGGACCTCTACGACGACTTCTGCCTCGACCCGTTCCACCCCCAAGAGCTCGAGGCCCGGCTCCGCCACCTGTTCTGGCGCACGGGGCGTGGCGGCCGCCCCGAGATCGCCGCCTACGGCGACCTCGTGCTCAACCTCGAGACGTACCAGGCGGCCGTGGGGGATCGGCCCCTGGACCTCACGTACATGGAGTACGAGCTGCTGAAGTTCTTCGTCACCCACCCCGGCAAGGTGTTCACCCGGGAGCAGCTCCTATCCCGGGTGTGGGGCTACGAGTACTACGGCGGGGCCCGCACCGTCGACGTCCACGTGCGGCGCCTGCGGGCCAAACTCGGCGAGGAGCACGCCGGGCTCATCCACACGGTGCGGTCGGTGGGGTACCGGTTCGGATCCGGGCGCCTGCCCGGGCCGGCGGGAGGCTGAGGGCGCCGCCGCGGCTCACCCGGCGGTTCGGGCGCGCCGGTCGGCGTCGTCGCAGAGCAGCAGGCCCATCAGCGCGCTCCACACCGCGCCGGCGAGCATCGTCGCCGCCGGCAGCACCAGCACCATGACCGCCACGATCACCACGACACCGGGCACGGAGCGGATGCTACCGGTGGCCGCGGCCCGCCGGCCCGCTCAGCGCCCCGGGCCGAGCCACGCCCAGGCCTCGATCTCCACCCGCGCCCCGGCCGGCAGCGCCGCGACCTGCACGGTGGACCGGGCCGGGCGGTGGTCGCCGAACGCCTCGGCGTAGGCGGCGTTCACCGCCACCCAGTCGTCGAGGTCGGTGAGGAACACGGTGGTCTTCGCCACGTCGCGCAGGCTCGCCCCGCAGTCACCGAGCGCGGCGGCCAGGTTGGCCAGCACCCGCCGGGTCTGGGCGGCGGCGTCACCACCGGCGAGGGCCCCGGTGGCCGGGTCGAGAGCGATCTGACCGGCGAGCACGATCCAGTCCCCGGCCCGCACCGCCGGCGAGTACGGTCCCGCCGCCGGCGGGGCGCTCGGCGTGGGGACCGGCTCGACGCTCACCGGGCCAGCATACGGCCGGTGCGGCTCGCCCGGGCCGGGAACACCTCGGGGCGCTCGCCGTCGAGCGCGGCCACGGCGTCCCACGTCGCCGCCGCCGCCGCGACGAACACCGCGTCCGCAGCGGCCCGCGCCGGGCCGGGTTCGTCGAGGAGCGTCACCTCCACCTCGGGCATGTGCCGGGCGGGGATGATCCGCCACGACCGGATCGTGAGGTCCCGGCACTCCCCGGTCGAGGCGTCGACGGCGAGCCCCTCGCTGAGCATCCAGCCCAGCGCCATGTGCACCGCGCCGATCGCATAGGAGCGCAGGGTCACCTCGTCGAGCACCTCCCCCGCCGCCACCCGCACCCGCACCGCGGCGGGCAGGGCGGTCACCGGGTCGAG
>CALEDW010000194.1 GCA_937949585.1 uncultured Acidimicrobiia bacterium | reverse complement strand
GCCGGAGGCGATCGCCCGGACGCGGGAGGCGGTGGCCCGCTACCGGTCGGTGATCGACGGTCTCGGCGGGGTTGCCCGCTTGCGCGCGGTGGCCACCAGCGCGGCCCGGGACGCGGGTAACCGCGACGAGCTGTTCGCAGCCGTGGAGGCCGAGCTGGGGGTGCGTCCCGAGGTCCTGACCGGGCGGGTCGAGGCCGAGCTCTCCTTCCGGGGCGCCACCGCCGGCCTGCCGCCCGGACTGGCCGCCCCGTACCTGGTGGTCGACATCGGGGGTGGGTCGACCGAGTTCGTGGTGGGCACCGACGTTCCGGTCGGCGCGGTGTCGGTCGACGTCGGCTGCGTACGGATCACCGAGCAGTGGCTCCACGGCGACCCGCCCCGCCCCGAAGAGCTCAGCCAGGCGATCTCGGTGGTGCGGGAGCATCTCACCGACGTGGTGCGGGAGCTCCCCGAGGTGCGGGAGGCCGCCACCCTCATCGGACTGGCCGGCACGGTGACCACGGTGGCGGCGGTGGAGCTCGGGCTGCCGGCCTACGACCGGGAGCGCATCCACCACTTCCGCCTCGGCCGGGCCGCCGCCGAGGACGTGTTCCGTACCCTCGCCACCGAAGCGGCGGCCGATCGGGCCCACAACCCGGGACTGGAACCGGGCCGGGTCGACGTGATCGTCGGCGGCGCGCTCGTGCTGGTCACGGTGCTGCGCACCTTCGGGTTTGCCGAGGTGCTGGTGAGCGAAGCCGACATCCTCGACGGGATCGCCCTCGACCTGGCCGCGTCCGGGGCCTGAGGACACCGGCGCGGCGGGTCGGGCCGCTCGGTACCCCGCACGGAAAGCCCGCTCAGGTCGGGCACCGCCGGGGCCGAGAACCGCGGCGTGACCCTCGAGGAGCTGCTGTGCGCGCTGCGAGCGCTCGACGCGATCGGGATCGCCCGGGCCCGAACGGTGATCGACGCCGCCCACGCCACCATCGGCGACGAGGTCGCCACCTGGGAGGAGCTCATCGCCGTCGACCGGCGGTTGCGCCACCGCGGGCGGGCCCGCGACGCCGCGCTCGCCGCACACCGCGCCGCCGAGGCGGTCCGGGCGGCGGCGCTCGCCGCCGGCATCGCCTTGCCCGACCCCGCGGTGACCTGCGTGGCCCGGGAAGCCGCGGCGCTGGCGCGCGCCCTGGTCGCCGCCGACGGGTCGGGGTCGCCGTGCCCCCGGCTCAGCGCCGAGGCGGAGGCGCTGGTCCGCCTCGTGGCGGCCTAGGCGTCGCGGTCGTCGGACCCGGGACCGGTGCCCACCGGCACCGGTCCGCCGGGCACCGGGGGACGCAGCATCTCGGAGCGGTAGTAGCGCAGCTCCTCGATCGATTCCCGTACGTCGTCGAGCGCCCGGTGACGCTCCCGCTTGACCGGCCGGCGCCGGTAGACGTCGGGGTACCAGCGCCGGCACAGCTCCTTCAGGGACGACACGTCGATGCTGCGGTAGTGGCAGAACCGGTCGAGCTCCGGTGCCTGGGCATCCAGGAACCTCCGGTCGACGCCGATCGAGTTGCCGCACAGCGGTGCGGTGCCCGGCGGTCCCGCACGCGGCTCCAGGTAGTCGAGCGCGCGGCGAACCGCCTCGGTGAGGCCCAACGGTGAGCGCTCGATCTCCGCGAGCAGCCCGCTGCGGGTGTGCATCTCGCGCACCACGTCCTCCATCCCCGCCAGCGCCGTCGCCGGTTGGTGGACCACGAGGTCGAGGCCTTCGTCCAGCGGTTCGAGCTCGGTGGTGGTCACGAGCACGGCGATCTCCACGATCACGTGACGGCGCACGTCGAGGCCGGTCATCTCGAGGTCGAGCCAGACGAGCGGGCCCGGCACCGGCGGGACCGGCCCGGCACGAACCGTGTCGGTCGCCGGGCCGGGCTCCACACCGGCAGCCTACGGCCGGACCGCCGGGCTGTCCCGGCGCCGCGTCCCGGCCTCCGCCCGCCGGACCGTCGGTTCGACCCCGGCCTAGGCTGCGCCGCCGTGAGCAGCATGCTGCGCGCCCGGGCCGAGACCCGCCTCGAGGGGCCCCGGGTGCGGCTCCGGCCGTTGCGGCCCGGCGACTGGGATCAATGGCACGACGTCCGGACGAGATCGCGCGACTGGCTCGAGCCCTGGGAGCCACAGCCCGAGGCGGGCTCGCCCGATCCCTCCCGCGACCGCGACGCGTTCCGGGCCCGTTGCTCCGCCTGGGAACGCCAGCGCCAGTTCGACCACGCATACGGCTTCGGGCTGTTCCTCATCGCGCCTGCCGAGACGTTCATCGGCGAGGTGAGCCTGGGGGCGGTGCAGCGCGGCCCGTTCCAGTCGGCCAACGTCGGGTACTGGGTCGACCGGGCCCATGCCGGGCACGGCTACGTGCCCGAGGGTGTCTGCCTCATCCTCCGCTACGGGTTCGAGGAGCTCGGCCTGCACCGCATCGAGGCGGCGATCGTGCCCCGTAACCGTCCCAGCCGTCGGGTGGTGGAGAAGCTGGGGTTGCGGATGGAGGGGACGGCGCTCGGCTACCTGCAGATCCGGGGGCGCTACGAGGACCACGTCCGCTACGCGATGACCGCCGAGGAGTGGGCGGCGCGTGCCGAGGAGCTCACCCGCCGCTTCCTCACCTGAGGCGCCGGCGGCCGCGCCTCACCCGCGGTCGTCGGCCGTGGCGAGCAGCGCGAAGGTGGAGCCGAACCGCTCGTAGGTGCGGGTGGACCGGTGGGGACTGGAGACCTGCAGCGTGTAGAGGCGCCGGGCGGTGAGCTGGAACCGGGTCCACAGCCAGCGCCCCTCACCCCGCAGCAGCGCGTCCTTCACCACGAGGGTGTCGCTGGCGAACGGGATCGTCTCCGTCTCGATGCGGGCCCGCTCGCGGCGGGCGAGCTCGTCGGTCACCTGCTCGAGGGTGGCGGCCGCGTTCTCGGCGAACGCTTCCCCCTGGGCCTGCCAGGTCACCCGGAACACCCAGTTCCGGGCGGGCAGGCTCTCCACCACCGCTCCGGGTCCGGCGTCGCCGATCAGCGGCCGGCGTTGCGGTTCGGTGGGGAACGCGGCCCGGAACCCGTCGCGGCGGGACTGGTAGGCCACGCCCCGACCCTCTTCCACGAACCGGTCCACCACCGAGGCGCCCGACGGGAACAGCACCCGCGTCCACAGCCACGCCACCCCGAGCACCACGACGGCGCCGATCGCCACCAGGCGCAGCGGCCGGCGCCTCCGGTCGGGCACCTCGACGAGGATCGCCTCGAGGACCTCCTCCCCGGCGGCCGGCCCGGCGGGGCGCATCAACGGTCGCGCACGACGGCGGGGGAGTGCCGGAAGAACGTCTCCACGTCGCGCTGGTACCGGTAGGTGGGGTTCTTGTCGCCCACCGTTCGTTCCAGACGGAGGCTCCGGGCGAACGCGTCGACCGCCCCGGCGGTGCTGTGGCGGTACCGGAACCCCATGCGCTTGAAGGGGCTGTTGTCCACGCCCCGCCCGTAGCGCAGCAGCATGAGTACCTCGTGCGGCAGGTCCACGAGACGAAGGGCCCGCAGCGGCTCGGCTGCCCAGTAGGTGCCCAGCGGGGGCAGCGGCACCCGGGGTCGGCCCACGATGGCGCACACCTCACTCCAGGGGATGGTGCCGTCGCCGGCGACGTTGTACACGCCGGGCACGTCGTTGACGGTCGCGAACAGCAGCGCCCCGGTGACGTCCTCCTCGTGGACGAACTGCAGGCGAGGGTCGAAGCCGAAGATCTCCGGCGCGACCGGCAGGCGCAGCGCCTTCGACAGCGGCGTGTCGATCGCGTCGCCCAGCACGTTGGAGAAGCGCAGCTTCGTCACCACCACGTGGGGGTTGTCGACGGCGAAGTCCCGGACGAACGCCGCTGCTTCCAGCAGCGACCGTTCCACCCGGGTGCGGGGTGCCTGGGTGCGGCCCATGGACTCCCGGAAGAAGTAGGGATCGCGGTAGTTGGCGCCGTACACCAGCGTCGAGCTCTTCACCACGAGCTTGCGCACCGTGGATCCCCCCGCGCCGGCCGCGGCCAAGAGGTTCATCGTGCCGATCACGTTGATCTCGTGCAGGGCCCGGCTGCTCATCCGGGTCGAGTCGACGATGAGGTGGGTGTGCAGGATCGTGTCGACGGCGGTGGCCCGCACGATCCGGTCGAGGATCGAGTAGTCCGAGTCGGCCCGTACGAACTCCGTGCGCTCCAGCGGCAGGCGGGGCTCGCGGGTGTCGAGCCCCACGATCACCTCGACGTCGTCGCGCTCCTCGAGCTGCTGGGCGAGGCGGGAGCCCCAGAACGTACCGAGCCCGGTGACCAGCACCCGCATCGCTCAACCGAACCAGACGTTGCGGCGGGCCCGCAGCATGTCGTAGAGGGCCTGCTGGATGCGGTCGCGGATGCGGTCGGACTCCTCCATCACCCGGGCCCGGGGGTAGCGGTCCTGGTCGGGCGGAACGTCGAAGTGCACCGGCGGCAGCACCCGGATACGGAACTTCGCCGGGAAGTACAGCACCGTCCCCAGCGGGCCGAACGCCAGCATGTTCGCGGTGATCGGGAAGTAGGGGATGTTGAGCAGCCCGGCCAGGCGACGGCTCTTCCACAGGATCGGCATCGACTCCTCGGCTCCCACCACCGCGATCGGCACCACCGGCACCCCCGAGCGCATGGCGATCTCCACGAACCCGCCGCGGCCGAACCGGCGCAGCCGGTAGCGGTCGCGAAACGGCTTGCCGGTCCCCTTGGCGCCCTCGGGGAACACCAGGACCAGCTGGCCGTCGTCGTGGAGGAGCCGGTAGGCGTTGTCGGGGTGGGCCGGCACGCCGCCGCAGCGGGACCAGAGCGTGCCGATCACCGGCATGGCCCGGAACAGGTACTCGGCGAGCCCGTAGACGGGCCGTCCGAGCTCGGTCTCGATGCCGTGCATGATGGCCGGGGCGTCGGAGGGGATGGCGGCGGCGTGGTTGGCCACCAGCAGCGCCCCGCCCTCGGCGGGGACGTGCTCGAGGCCCTCCCAGTCGACCCGGAACCAGTAGCGGTAGATCGGCTCGTACAGGGCCCGGGCGAGACGGCGCATCCGTTCGCTTCGACCCCAGGCGTCCACGTCACCGGTGCGGATCCCGGCGTCGCCGGCGGTGAGGTCCGGCGGCGTGGCCGGCTCGAGCGGCAGGATGCCGCCCGGCGGGTCCGTCGGCAGCACGTCGGCGTCGGGGATGCCGGCCTCGGCGGGCCGGGTGCGCAGCAACGGACCCGGCCCGTCACCGGTGGTGAGGGTGGCGACCGGCTCGGCGGACGGCGCGTCGTCGGGCATCGTGGCTAGCAAACCGCGTCGGGCCCGACGGTGCAACTCGCCGACGCGTGTGTCAGGTTCGGGCGCCGCGCACCGCACCGGTGCGGGCCCAGGCCCGGCTCCGGTACCGCCACGCCAGCCCGGCGAGGCGGGCGACCATCCACCCCG
>CALEDW010000193.1 GCA_937949585.1 uncultured Acidimicrobiia bacterium | reverse complement strand
TCGAGGACGTCGTGGTGGAGCCCACCGCGGTGCAAACCCGGGTGCCGATCTGGGTGGGGGGCCGCACCGGTCGGTCCCTGCGTCGGGCGGTGCGCCTCGCCGACGGCTGGGCCCCGTTCGGGCTCGGCGCCGACGAGCTCGCCGCGCTCCTGCAGCGGGCCACACAGACGCCGGAGTGGGCGGAGCGCGACCGCCCGCTCGAGGTGGTGGTCCAGAACCGCCGCCCGTGGGACCCGGCCGGGGAGCCCGAACGGGTGGCCGGGGCGCTGCGTCACTACCGCAGCCTGGGGGCGACGCACGTCGCCGTTCGCCTGGTCCACCGCTCCGCCGCCCACTACGCCGAGCAGCTCGAGGCGCTGCAGGGCGTGGCGGACGGGGCGAGGGGCTAACTTTCCGCTCCTCTACACGTTCGGAGCCGGCGACGCCGGTTCGGAGAGGAGCGGAATCGTGCTGGCAGCTGAGTGGGGGGTCGGTCAGGTCCTCTGGGCGTTCCTGTGGTTCTTCCTGTTCTTCATCTGGATCTGGCTGCTGATCTCGGTGCTCGCCGACATCTTCCGCAGCCACGACCTGCGGGGGTGGGCGAAGGCGCTGTGGGTGGTGTTCATCCTCGTGGTCCCGTACCTCGGGGTGCTCGTGTACCTCATCGCCCGGGGCAACAAGATGGGCCAGCACGCGATCGAGGACGCCAAAGCCCGCGACGAGGCGTTCCGCGCCTACGCTCGGGAGGTGGTCGGGAGCGGCGGTGGCCCGGGAGTCGCCGAGGAGCTGGCTCGGCTCGCCGACCTGCAGGACCGGGGCGTGATCGACGCCGAGGAGTTCGCCCGACTCAAGGCCAAGCTCATCGGTTGAGCCCGGCGTCCGGGGCGACGGGTCGACCAAGGGGCCACCCCGGGGAACCCGCGCCCCGGCTCAGACCCGTTCGATCACGGTGGCGTTGGCCTGGCCGCCGCCCTCGCACATCACCTGGAACCCCAGCCGCCCGCCGGTGTCTTCGAGGTGGTGCAGCAGGGTGGTCATGATCCGCACCCCGCTGGCCCCCAGGGGGTGGCCGATCGCAATCGCACCGCCCCGGGGGTTGTAGCGAGCCGGGTCGGGTTCGAACTCCCGTGCCCACATGAGCGCGATGGCGGCGAACGCCTCGTTGCACTCCATCGCGTCGAAGTCCTCGATCCGCAGCCCGGTGCGTTCGAGCAACCGGTGCGTGGCCGGCACCGGGGCCGACAGCACGATCACCGGGTCCTCGGCGGCCACCGCGAAGGCGGTGAAGCGGGCCCGTACCGGCAGCCCCAACCGCTCGGCGACGCCGGCTTCGGCGACGAGCATCGCCGCCGCACCGTCGGTCATCTGCGAGGAGTTCCCCGCGGTGATGTCGGGCGCGGGCTGGTCCTCGGACACCCAGACCGGCGCCAACGCGGCGAGCTGCTCCAGGCTGGTGTCGCGACGGATCCCCTCGTCGCTCGCCAGCACCTCGCCGGTCTCCGCACCGGTCGCGGGGTCCCGGACCGGCACCGGCACGATCTCCCGCGCGAAGCGACCGTCGTCGGTGGCCGCGGCGGCCCGCCGGTGCGACTCGAGCGCGTAGGCGTCCATCTCGTCCCGGGTGATCCCGTACCGGTCGGCCAGCACCTGCGCCACCCAGAACTGGATCCCCAGGGTGTGGTCGGTGTGGGCGAGGAACGCCGGGGAGAACGGTCCGGTGCCGCCCCGGGCGTTCGACGACATCGGCGCCCGGGTCATCGACTCCACCCCGCAGGCGATCACCAGGTCGTAGGCCCCGGCCAGCACCCCCTGCGCGGCGAAGTGCACCGCCTGTTGGGAGGAGCCGCACTGACGGTCCACGGTGGTGGCCGGCACCGACCACGGGAGCCCCGCGGCGACCCAGGCGTTCCGGGTGACGTTGCAGCCCTGCTCCCCCGACTGGGTGACACAGCCGCCGATCACGTCGTCGATCCGGGCCGGATCGAGGTCGTGCCGGGCCAGCAGTGCCGAGAGCACATGGCCGAGCAGGTCGGTCGGGTGCCAGCCGGCCAGCGCCCCGTTGCGCCGTCCGAGCGCGGAACGTACGCAGTCGACGATCACCGCCTCGCGGGTTCCCATGAACCTGACACGTTAGTCAGGTTGGCGTCGGCCGCCGGTAGGCTGCGCCGCGATGGGTCTGCGCGTCGCGGCGCTGGTGAAGCAGGTGCCCCGCTTCGAGGAGATGGCCCTCGGGCCCGACGGGCGGCTGGTACGTGCCGGCCTCGAGCTGGAGATGAACCCGTACTGCCGTCGGGCCGTGGCCCAGGCCACCGCGTTGGTCGCCGAGCACGGCGGCTCCCTCACCGTGTGCACCCTCGGGCCCGAATCGGCCGTCGACTGCCTGCGCGAGGCCCTCGCCTGGGCCGCCGCCCGGGAGGTGGACGCCCACGGCGTGCTGATCTCGGATCCTGCGTTCGCCGGCTCCGACACCCTCGCCACGGCCCGGGCACTGGCGGCCGCGCTGGAGGCGACCGGACCGTTCGACCTCGTACTGGTGGGACGCAATTCGGTGGACGCCGACACCGGTCAGGTGGGCCCGGAGGTCGCCGAGCTCGCCGACCTCCCGTTCCTCACCGGCGTGCGCGAGCTGCACGTGGCCGGCGACGCAAGCGGGTGGCGCCTCGAGGCGCGCTGCGAGCACGACGACGGATGGGTCGAGGCCGCGGTGGCGCTCCCGGCGGTGGTGTCGGTCGCCGAGCGGCTCATCGATCCGTGCAAGGTGCCGCCCGCCGAACGCGAGGGGGTGCCGGGAGCACGGATCCGGCGGCTGCGGGCCGCCGACCTGGGGCCGGGACCGTGGGGCGAGGCGGCCAGCCCCACCCGAGTCGGGTCGGTGCGGGTGCTCGGCCACGACCGGGCCCGCCTCCGCTGGCCGGACGAGCCGGTGGCCGAGCAGGTGGTCCGGGCGCTGGCCGTGCTCAGCGAGCGCGGGGCGCTCGACGGGACGACC
>CALEDW010000192.1 GCA_937949585.1 uncultured Acidimicrobiia bacterium | reverse complement strand
GGGCGCCGGTGGCGGCGCGCCTGCGGCGCGGGGCGACCGTGCTGTTCGACGAAGCGTCCTTCGCCGCGGCGCTGCCCCCGGGCGTCACGGGCACCGCGGTGCCGGCGGCCCGACTGGCCGCCGAGGCGGGCTCCGAGCAGGCCGCGGCCCTCGTGCTCGCATCGGCGTTCGCCGCCTGCAGCCGCCTGATCGGTGTCGAGGCGCTCGTCGGGGCGATGACCGAGGCGCTGCCCCCGTACCGGGCCGCGCAGGTGCCGGTGAACGCAACGGCGATCCGGGCCGGGTACGCCTGGGTGCGTGAAGGCGCGACGGCGTGAGCACGCCGCGGGGCACGGTGACGATCGACGTGGAGGCCTGCAAAGGCTGCGCGCTGTGTGTGCCGGCCTGCCCCCCGCAGGTGCTGTCGATGTCGCCCGACCGCAACCGTGCCGGCTACCACTACCCGGTGCTCGCCGACGGGTGCACCGGGTGCGCGGCGTGCCAGCTCATCTGCCCCGACTTCGTGTTCGAGGTGTACCGGGCGGCCCGTCCGGCGGGTGTGCGGTGAGCGGCGCGGTGCGCCGAGCCCTGCTCGAGGGTTCGGAGGCGATCGTCGAGGCGGCGGTCGGCGCCGGCTGCCGCTTCTTCGCCGGGTACCCGATGACGCCGTTCACCGAGTTGCTGGAGCACTTCTCCCGACGCCTTCCCGAGGTGGGTGGGGTGTGCATGAACGCCGAGAGCGAGCTCGAGGCGGTGGGCATGGCCTGGGGCGCCGTCGCCGCCGGTGCCCGGGCCGCCACCGGGTCCACCGGGCAGGGCCTGAGCCTCATGGAGGAGGCGCTGTCGGAGATCACCCTGGCCGAGTTGCCCCTCGTGACGTTCCTCATGGCCCGGGGACAGCAGGACTACCACCAGGCCACCAGGGGCCTCGGCCACGGCGACACCCGTCACGTCGTGCTCGCCCCCGTCGACGTCCACGAGGCGGTGGCACACACCCGCTCGGCCTTCGAGATCGCCGACGCCTGGCGGCATCCCGTCATGATCTACGGGGACTACCTGCTCGCCCACACCCGGGAGTCGGTGACGCTTCCCACCGAACCGGCCGTGGTGCCGGACCGGCCGTGGGCCGTCGACGGCACCCTCGGCGGGACCGGCCGGTCGCGGCTCATCTCGCCGTTGGGGTTCGCCAAGGCCGGGCAGCACTCCCCGGGGATCGAGGCCCACCAGCGGGCCATCGCCGCCAAGCAGGAGCGCATCGCAGCAGCCGAGGCCCGCGCCGACGTCGGTGCCTGCGACGACGCCGAGACGATCGTGGTCGCCTACGGCACGCCGGCCCGGTTCGTGCGGGCCGCGGTGGCCGAGCTTCGTCGCGGGGGGCACCGCATCGGCTGGTTCCGTCCGGTCACCCTGTGGCCCTTCCCGGGTGACGCCCTCGCCGACGCCGCCGGCCGTGCCCGGCGCGTGCTGTGCTTCGAGCTCTCGGCGGGACAGCTCGTCGACGACGTGCGCCTCGCCGTCCTCGGCGCCGCGCCGGTGGTGCCGATTGGAGGGATCTCCACCGACTCCTCCGGCTTCGGGGTGGGTCGCCTCCTCGACACCGAGGTGGTGGCGACCCGGATCCTCGCCGCGCACCGCGACGAACCGCTGCCACCACTGCCGGACTCGGGGGGGCTGCCGTGACCGGGACCTCACCCCCCGCCGACGTCCGGCGCATCGGGGTGGCGGTCCCCGAGCTGCTGCTCACCGGCGCCCACCACATGTGCCCGGGTTGCGGCGAACCGCTGGCGGTGCGCGGGTTCCTCGAGGCGATCCAGGCGCTGGGCGTGGCCCGCCGGACGATCGCCGTGGCCGGGATCGGCTGCTACACGAGCTTCTCGATGACCACCGACGTCGACCTCGTCCAGGCCCTGCACGGCCGGGCCCCGTCGGTCGCCACCGGCATCAAGCGGGTCCGGCCCGATGCGCTCGTCTACACCCTCCAGGGCGACGGCGACATGGTGAACGAAGGCCTCCAAGAGGTCCTGCACACCGCGGCCCGGGGCGAACGGATCACCTGCATCCTGCTGAACAACGGGGTGTTCGGTGAGACCGGCGGGCACATGACCGCGACCACCGTGCCCGGCCAGCGCACGAAGAACACCCTCGAGGGCCGGGACCCCACCGTCCACGGGCACCCGATCCTCATCGGCGATCTCATCGCCCGCCTCGACGGTGCGGCGTACGTCGCCCGCGGGTCGGTGCACACGCCCGGCGCGGTGGCCCGCACCACCCGCATGTTCCGCCGCGCCTTCGAGACCCAGCTCTCCGGCAGCGGGTTCAGCTTCGTGGAGGTCGTCACCATGTGCCCCACCGGGTGGTTCGTGCCCACCCTCGACGGCCCGACCTACCTGCACGACACCCTCGGAGCGGTGCACGTGATGGGCGAGCTCAAGGTCGACGGCCGTGTGCGCAGCACCGAGGAGTTGCGGGCCGAGAACGCTCGCGCCGAGGCCGACGCCGCTCGCCGTCTCGCCGCAGGCGGCCTCGACGAGGTGCCGTGATGGACTTCACCTACCCGCCCGAGGTAGAGGCGTTCCGCGCCGAGCTGGCCGCCTGGCTGGAGGCCAACCTGCCCGACGACCTCCGAGGCGAAGGACTGGGGTCGTCGATGGAGATCGAACCGGAGCGCCTCGAACGCCTCCGGGCATGGAACCGTGCCCTGGCCGACGCGGGCTACGCGGCGATCGCCTGGCCGGTGGCCTACGGGGGTCGCGGCGCAGGGATCCTCGAGCAGGTGGTCTACGCCGAGGAGATGCACCGGGCCCGGGCCCCGGGCACGCTCAACCCACTGGGGATCTCCAACATCGCCCCTGCGATCATGGCCTACGGGACCGAGGAGCAGAAGCTGCGGTTCCTGCCCCGCATGCGTCGCGGCGACGACATCTGGTGTCAGGGGTTCAGCGAGCCCGACGCCGGCTCCGATCTCGCATCGCTGCAGACCCGGGCCGAGCCGGTCGGCGACCACTTCGTGGTCAACGGGCAGAAGACCTGGAACACCCTCGGCCACCTGGCCAACTGGTGCGAGCTCCTGGTGCGCACCGACCCGGAGGCACCCCGCCACCGGGGGATCTCCTGCCTGCTCGTCGACATGACCCTGCCCGGCATCGAGGTGCGGCCCCTCCGCACGATCACCGGCGAGCGGGAGTTCAACGAGATCTTCTTCACCGACGTACGAGTGCCCGCCGATGCACTGCTCGGGCCGCTGCACGACGGGTGGCGGGTGGCGATGACGACGCTCACCTACGAGCGTGGCACCGTGGCCAACCTCCACCTCGGCCTGCGGGACAAGATCCGTCGCCTGCTCGTGGAGGCAACCCGGCGAGGAGCGGCCGACTCGCCGTCGGTGCGGCTCCGGCTCGCCGAGGTGTACCTCCAGGGCGAGGTGCTGAAGCTGCTCGCCGACCGGGCGGTGTCCGGGGAGCTGGCGGGTCGGCCGATGGGCCCCGAGTCGAGCATCGCCAAGCTCGTGTGGTCCGACGCGGAGCAGCTCCTCGGGGAGGTGGCCGGCGACGTCCTCGGCCCCGAGGCGAACACCGGGTCGTGGGGCCGGGAGCGGGTCTACATGCGGGCGCTGAGCATCGCCGGCGGCACCACCCAGATCCAGAAGAGCATCATCGCGCAACGGATCCTCGGTCTTCCCCGTCCCACCTGAGGCGGTTCACGCCCCCGTCGGCGACGACCTGCGCCCGGCGGCCCACGAGCTCCACCTCCTCCGCCGCGGCCAGCAGGTCCGGGTCCGTGGCCACGGCATAGCCACGGGACCCGTCCGCGGTCTCGCACACCGCCACCAGGCGCTCCGGCGCCCCGTCCCGGCCGTGCACGACGCTGGCCGCCAGCATGGTCACCGGTCCTTCCAGGCGCTCGACGAGCGGGCGCACCTCCGGCTGGGGCGGCGGGCCCGGTGTCGGAGGGGCCGCCCGCGGCGGGTCGGTCGACCAGCACGTGTAGGCGTGCTTCGTCATGTGCATCCCCACCCCGCTCACGAGCCCGTGGGCACCGGGGTCCTCCCGGAGTCGCCGGACCATCCACGCCAGGGCGTGGGTGACGTAGCCGCTTCCGGGCCCGCCGTGAGAGGGCAGCCCGCCGGTGACGGTGAACCCTCGCGGGTCGTCGGGCCGGATCCCGAGCGCGTCCAGGGCGAAGAACACCGAGGAGCCGAAGCAGGAGTACAGGTCGAAGTGGGCGACGTCGTCCACCCCGATCCCCGCCGCCCCCAGCGCCTCGGCGGCCGCGACCCCCATCGCCGGCGACCGCCACATCTCGGGGTGCTCGGCCACGTAGGTGGGGTCGAGGGCGTACCCGGCACCGCGCAGGTACACCCGCCGTTCGGGCGGTACCCCGAGGCGGTCGGCGGCCTCGTGCGTGGCCAGCAGCACCGCCGCGGCCATGTCGACGTCCATGATCGCCACCATCCGCTTCGTGTAGGGGGAGGCGACCATCCGGTTGTCCGGCCCCGGCGTGGCGATCTCCTCCGGGCGGCGTGCCTGTGGGAACCAGGCGTCGGGGTTCTCCGCCGCGACCCGGGCCGCCCGGGCCCACAGGTGCCCGAGCTCGGTGCGGTACCCGTCGAGGTCGACGCCGAGGTGGGCGCGGCGCGCGGTGTCGAAGAGCGCGAAGGTGAGGTAGGCCTGGAACACCTCGTGGGCCACCTCGGCGGGATGGAACGGCGCCTCGAACGGGAACGGTGCCCGCTGCGGGGGCGGGAACGACGCCCGGTAGGGCTCCCCCCGGCGCTTCCGGGCCCGACGGGTCGCCAGCGCCTCGCCGCTCACCACCGCGGCGACCTCCAGCTCACCCCGACGCATCGCCGCCGCGGCGTCGCACACCGTCAGGGCCGGGACGGTGCCGCCGATGCCCGTGTTGCAGGTGTGGGCCGGGTGCACCCCGACGCGCCCGGCCAGCCGCGCCGCGGCGTCGTCGTACTGCCAGGTCTGGCAGTACACGACCGCCAGCGACCCGATCGCGTCGAGCACCCCCCGCCCGGCGCCGGCATCCGCAGCGGCCGCGGTGAGCACCTCCGCCCACATCTCCAGCGGCTCGGGGGCACCGGCCTCCCCCACCTCCTCGGGCCGCCAGGTCCGGGTGGCGACCCCGATGAGGCACGGGGCGGCCGCCTCGGGCCGGCTCACCGGCCCTGCCAACGGGGCGGGCGCTTCTCGGCGAACGCCCGGGGCCCCTCTTTGGCGTCCTCGGTGCGGAACACCTCGGCGGCGATCGCACTCTCGTTGCGGTAGGCGTCCCGCAGGCTCATGCCCAGGCCCTCCCAGACGCTCCGCTTCGTGGCCTGCACGGCCAGCGGCGCGTTGGCCACGATCCGGGCCGCGTACTCCCGGGCGACGTCGAGGAGCCGTTCCCGGGGCACCACCGCGTTGAGCAGCCCCATCTCGTAGGCCCGCTCCGCAGGCACGAGATCCGCGCACAGCAGCATCTCCATCGCGAACGGGAAGGGGATCTGGCGCGGGAGGCGCACCGTGGTCCCACCGCCGGCGAACAGGCCCCGTTTCGGTTCCATCACCGCGAACTTCGCCTCCGGGCAGGCGACGCGGATGTCGATCCCCCCGAGCATCTCCATCCCGCCGGCGGTGCAGTAGCCGTTCACCGCGGCGATGATCGGCTTCCAGATCTTCGCACCCCGCAGCACTGCCTTCACCCCGTCGTCGAGGCGGTACCCGTCGATCTCGGCGACTCCCTCGGCGCCGATCCGCTCCTGCAGTGCGGTGATCTGGGGGATGTAGGTCTTGAGGTCCGCGCCGGTGAAGAACGCATCACCCACCCCGGTGACGATGGCCACCCAGGCGTCCGGATCGGCGTCGAAGCGCTCCCACGCCTCCCGGAGCTGCTTGAAGTGTTCGAGATCGGCGCTGTTGCGCGCCTCGGGCCGGTCGATGGTGATGAGCACGACGTGTTCGGAGTCCTGTGCGTAGTGGATCGGCATGACCTGACACGCTAGTCAGACTGACACGGGAGTCAGGTCTGCGCGACACTCCACCCGTGCCCTTCCCCCTGCCGCCCGGCACCCGACCACCGGCGCTGGTGACCGCGCCCTTCCGCGGGCCGGGCCTCGACCGGCTCCGAGCGCTGTGCGACCCGGTGACGCTCGACCCGTGGGTCGACCACGTCCCGTTGCGGATCCTGGGGCCGGACCGGCTCGCCGCCCGCCTCGACGAGACCGGCGCCCGGGTGCTCGTGGTGGAAGCCGACCTCGTGTCCGGCCCGGTGCTGGAACGGCCGCTGCTGGCGGTGGGCGG